>CAZVMA010000239.1:2736-3334 GCA_964628545.1 uncultured Pseudomonadales bacterium
GGACGGCGAGATCACGCGCAACTGAGCGGAGCGGCCTGGAACCGCACACACACTGAAGAGTTCCCTCGCGAGCGGTGCGCCTCGGCCACCCAAGGCCATCGACAATCGTCAGTTCGGCAGTCGCGCCGTCGCGGTGCCGAGAACCCGGGTCTCGCCCTTCGCGTTGGTCAGCGTCAGATCGATCTCGACGCGACCCTCCGCGAGATTCACATCGGTCACAACGCCCGCGATGGCGTAGGTCTCATCCACGATCACCGGGGCCCGAAACACGGTGTCGACGGACTCGATGACGGCGTCCGGCGCCCAGCGATGAATCATCGCGGCGAGAAAACCCTGACTCATGATGCCCGGGACCAGCGCACCGGGAAGCCCTTCAGCGCGGGCTGCGTCGTGGTCGGTGAAACGCGGACCTTCCCAGTGGGCCGCCCGCACAAATCGACGCACGTTATCGAGCGTGGTGTCCGGCGTGAACACCGGTAGTTCAGCGCCAAATTCAACGTCCGCAATCGAGGTAATGCTCATGCTTCAGGCTTCTCGCGGATGACGATACGGGTGTCCGCCGTTGCTAGCTGCGTGCCGGCTGGATCGTAGACTTCCA
>CAZVMA010000239.1:3445-4945 GCA_964628545.1 uncultured Pseudomonadales bacterium
AGACTTCCATGCGCGTGACGATAAAGGTCATGCGGCCAGAGCGGCCGGTCTTCACGTACAGATCGTGAATGTGGGTTCGCGCGGTGAGCGGCACATCCGGCCGAATGGGTGCCTTGGGCGCCACCGCTTTGCCTGCGTCCATGCCGAGGCCCGGCAGCGGCGGGAACCCATCGGGCAAGCGGCGCCCCGGCCGCAGACAGGTCGCCAGTGTGGGTATGGCCTGAAAATCCGGATGGGCAGGATCGGTGTAGCGCGGCGCCAGTTCGCCGCAGCTGACAGCGTAATCAGCGAGCTCGGCCGCCGTGAACGCGAATGTCTGTTCGTCGAAATCCTGCATCAGGAACCGATCGCGCAGCGCATCGATATAGAACCGTTCGTCCATCCGCTTGTGTGCTCCCTGAGTCTGCCGCCGAGCTCGCGCCGAGTGCGCCTCAGGCCCGGTAGGTGATCGCTTCGAACGCGCCCGCCCGCAACGCGGCCACCAGCGCGCGCTCATCGGCGATAGCCGACTCGAAGCGCGTCGCGCAGCGACCAATGTGGCTCACAATGTGCGCGTCGCTGCCGCCAATACCGCGGTACCCCTGAGCCGTCGCCATGGCCTGCGCGATGGCGTCCTCCTGATCGCGGCTGCCGCCGTTGTAGACCTCGACGATCTCCACGCCCGCGGGGACGCCGTGGGTTTCCAGATGCGCGTGCATGCCCACGCGCGGTCGACCGGGATGGCAGGGCACCGCGACCGCATCGTGCTGATTGCAGGCCGCAATCACATCCGCAAGCCGCAGCCGGATATTGCCGAAATCAAAAGCCGCCTGCAGCGCTAGCGTGACCCCGAACACCAGCACGTGGCCGTACTCGGTTTCCACCTCGCTGCCCTTCAGGATGGTGAGACCGTATTCGCGACCAAGATCGCCGTAATCGGATTCGTTGTCGAACTGGCGGTGCTCGGTAAGCACGAAGCCGTCGATCGGGATGTTGCGGGTGCGAATCCACTGGCAGTAGTTCTGCACCTTGGCGCGACCGTCGTCCGACTTGATGGAGTGTGCGTGCAGGTCCAGGATCATGAGCGCGCGCCTCCTTCCTTGCGGGCGATGCGGGTTCGCAGGGCTTGCCAGGCGTCGTCAAGTCGTTCGCGGAACGCCTCGGGTGTTCCGGAGTTGTCGATGACCACGTCAGCCTTTGCGATGCGCTCTGCATTCGTCAGCTGTGCGGCAATGCGGGCGCGCACCGCGGCCTCGTCGACGCCATCACGCCACCGCACGGGCGACCGCGACGTCCGGCTCGACGATCACGACCCACACTTCGTCAGTCGACCGGTTCCACCCTGCTTCCAGCATGACGGCGGCTTCGAGCACCACCACCCGCGCCGGATCCGCACGCAGCGCGGCTTCGATTTCGATCTGGGTAAGCCGACGGATTTCCGGCCAGACAATGTCGGTCAGCTGCTTCAGCGCTTCAGGCTTGCCGAATACCTTGCCGCCCAGCACCTTGCGGTCGATACGA
>CAZVMA010000240.1:0-4938 GCA_964628545.1 uncultured Pseudomonadales bacterium
ATCACTTCCTCGATCAGCGTGGATACGGTGTCAGACATGTGGGTCCCCCTGTTTTCGTAATGAAAGTGTTGCGACTCTCAGGTTCGCGCGCGGCGCGCATCACCCAACGGTATTGCGCAGTCGGGTGTGCAGCGCGTCCAGAGCGTCCAGCAGCGCGTCCACCGAGCGGGCGCCGGATTGGAACAGCGCGGTCATGTTGATCGAGCAGCCCGCAAAGCCCATGGCCTGCACGGCCTCGGCTCGCAGGGCCACGCGGTCGAGATCCGTGTAGAACGCCTTGCCGCCGGCGTCACGCGGCGGCACGTCCAGCATCTGCTGCAGGCCGATGCAGGCAGGGTCGCGGCCGGCGGCCTCGGCGTGCCGGCGGATGGTATCGATGGCCTGCCGCGCCCGATCGGGGTCGGTGTAGGCTTGCGCCAGCCAGCCGTCGCCCCGCTCGCCGACGCGGCGCAGCGCGGCTGGCGAGCCGCCGCCGATCCAGATGGGCAGGGCGCCGCCTTGCGGCGATTTCGGCTCCATTGCGATGGCCGGCGCCTGGTAGTGGCGGCCGGCGTGTTCGATGTGAGACTCGCGCCAGCACAGGCGAATGAGATCGATGGCCTCGTCCATGCGCTGTCCGCGGGTCCTGAAGTCGGTCTCCAGCGCGTCGTATTCGGCTGCCTGCCAGCCCACGCCCACACCCAGCCGCATGCGCCCGCCGGACAACGTGTCGATGGTCGATACCTGCTTGGCCACCAGCACCGGCTGGCGCTGGGGCAGAATCAGCACCTCGGTGCCGAGGCCGATGCGCTGGGTAACCGCCGCGAAGTAGGCGAGCATGGTCAGCGCTTCCATGATCGGCATCTGGGGCGGGTACATGGGTGCCGGGCGCGTGTCGGTGGCATAACCCATGACCACGTGGTCGAACATGTCAAGCTGATCAAAGCCAATGGCTTCAATGCCGCGAGCCAGACGGGCGATGCCCTCCGGCCCCTCCCGGTACATGACGCTTGGAAAATCGACGGCGAGTTTCATGGGCGCTGCGCTCCTGCGGTAAGCTCTGCGGATGTCGACTATACAACCCATTCGGCCCGCCGCGACCGTCATCCTGGTGCGCGAAGCCCGCAGCAGCTTCGAGATCTTCATGTTGCGGCGAACCAGCGCCGCTGCATTCGCCGGCGGCATGTACGTGTTTCCCGGGGGTCGGGTGGATGGTGACGATCATCTGCACGCCTATGACCCATGGCGTGTCGGACCCGGGCCGCAGCAGGCGCACCAGCAGGCCGCGCTTGGCGATGAATGGCGCGGGTACTGGATCGCGGGCATTCGCGAGAGCTTTGAGGAAGCCGGGCTGCTGCTCGCCTACGACCGCGCCGGTGCCTTGCTCGACTACGAAAATCCGGAGATGCGCGCGCGGTTCGAGCGCTATCGCACGCCGCTGCATCAGGGCGAGCTCTCGCTGCTCGATATCTGTGCGCGCGAAGACCTGCGCCTCGCCGTCGACCGCATCCACTACCTGAACCGATTCGTGACGCCGTTCGGTCGGCCGCGTCGCTTCGACACCCGGTTCTTCGTGGCGGAAGCGCCACCGGGACAGACTGGCCTCCATGATGACGCGGAAACCGTGGACAGCATCTGGATCTCGCCCGCGGAAGCCCTGCAGCGCAACGCGAACTCGGAGTTCGATCTGATGCGGGTCACGCGCATGCAGCTCGAGCGCCTTGCCCAACATGCATCGCTCAGCGAGCTGCTGACTGCGGTACAGGCCGGGCGCGAATTTCCCGTGCATCGGCCCCAGGTGGGTGTTGATGGTTGACCGATTGGTGTCGATGCCCGATCGGCTGACGATCGACGCCATTCCGATCGAGGTCCGACCCAGCAAGCGGCGCAGGACGCGCATTGGCCTTGCGTTCGACCCCGCTGGCTTCGTCATCATGGAAACGCCGCCGGGCACGCAAGAGCGCGACGTCCGCTCGGTGGTGGCGCGACACGGGAACTGGTTGCGCACTCGGCTACAGGCCGTGCAGTCCGAAGCTGCGCCCACTGCATCGCTGCGCTACGTGTCCGGTGACCGGCTCTACTTGTCGGGACGAACCTATGCCCTGCTGGTGCGCGACGGCGACCGCGACGCGGTGGTGCTGGCGCCCCAAGACAGCGATGCGCGGGTCGGTGCCTCGGGGGTTGAGCACAGTGGCGCGCAGCTTCAGCTGCCCCTCCATCCGGCCGATGACGAGGGCGGTTCACTGCTGGTCACGCTTGGGCCGGCCCGGGCGAGCGCGCAGCGCCCGCGCGGTAACCGGGTCGCCGCACTGCTGAAGACCTGGTACGGGGCGCAGGCGGCAACGCTGTTCGCGGAGGAGCTCGATCATTTTTGCCACCGGCTCCCTTGGCTCGCGGGCCGCATGCCTCCCTGGCGCCACCGGTTCATGCGCAGCCAGTGGGGCAGCTGCAGTCAGTCCGGCCGCATCGCGCTGAATACCCACCTTGTGAAGCTGCCCCGTGCGCTGGTGCGCTATGTGGTGCTTCATGAACTGTGTCACCTGGTCGAGCACAACCATGGTCCCCGTTTCTACGCGCTGATGGCCCGTTACATGCCGGATTGGCAGGTGCGGCGCGGCGAACTTGATCGGTATCTGCCCGTGCTGATCCAGGACTGATCGAGTGGCAGATTCGGTACTCGCAGCGCTCGGCTGGCGGCACTGGTTTGCGCGCCAGATTGCCGCGCGCGAGCGGCTGCATGTGCCGGCGCGCGTGATGGGGGTTTGGCGTCGATCGCTGTCGGTGCGGGACGAGATCGGCGAAACCGAACAGCACCTGGGCGGGCGCTGGTTCCGCGGCGACCCTGCAGAACGGCCCACGGTGGGCGATTGGGTGCTGCTGCAGCCGGATCGTCGCGCCATTGTGCGTCGGCTGGAACGCGACAATCTGCTCGAGCGTCGGGCAGCCGGGCGTGTGCACGAACGGCAGCCGATGGCGGCCAACGTAGACGTGATGCTGCTCGTGTCCGCCTGCAACGAGGAGTTCAACCCCTCGCGCCTCGAGCGCTTTCTGGCGCTGGCCCTGGATGCCCGCGTGGAACCCGTGATCGTGCTGACCAAGGCGGATCTAACAGCGGATGTGGCGCCGTATCTCACCGCTGCCGCGGCACTTAAGCGCGACTTGCCGGTGCACGCGGTGGATGCGCGCGACACCGCCTCGGTCGCCGACCTGCACGATCGATTGGGCGCTGGACGCACCGCGGCACTGCTTGGCGCCTCCGGCGTCGGGAAGTCGACCCTGGTGAATACCTTGCTGGGCAGCCAGCGCCAGGCCACCGGGGCCGTGCGCGCAGCGGATGACAAGGGGCGCCACACCACCACCCATCGCTCTCTGCACCTGCTGCCGAACGGGGGGCTGTTGCTGGACAGCCCGGGCCTGCGCGAGCTGACGCTTGCTGACGTTCAGGCGGGTGTTGATGCGCTGTTCGACGACATCACGGAGCTGGCATCGCGCTGCCGGTTCGCCAACTGTCGGCATGATCGCGAGCCGGACTGCGCGGTGCAGGTGGCGGTGGCAGCGGGTGCGCTGGACGGGCGCCGACTGGCGAATTGGCGCAAGCTCGGGTCTTGATACGCCTTACGGACGCCGTCGCCGCGCCGAGATGACGCCGGTGTTGAAGCCGAGTACGTGCATGCGCCCCAGCCAGCGCGCGTGCTCGATCTTCATGCAGCGGTCGACGATGACGCGCAGGCCGCCTGCTTCAGCGATGCGCACGCCTTCCGGGCTGATCACGCCGAACTGCAGCCAGAGATAGCGGGCGCCAATGGCGACCGCCTCGCGCGCGATAGCCGGTACTGCAGCCGGCTCGCGAAACACGTCCACGACGCCGATGGAACCGGCCGGGCCCGATACATCCGCAAGCGATGGGTAGCTCGTGTGCCCCAAGATCTCGCGCTCGCGCGGATTCACCGGCACCACTTCATAGCCGTGGCGCTGGAGGTAATAGCCGACAAAATGGCTGGGCCGCAGCACATTTGATGACAGGCCGACCACCGCGACGCGGCGCTCGCGCAGGGCGGCCTGAATCACCGCCGGATCCTGATAGTCCTCGACGCGAAAGCTCATGCGCCTGCCCCCGCCACTGCGTCCATGGACGGCACGGCACGCAGCGCTTCGTCCAGATCCCAGATCAAGTCATCGGCATCCTCGATGCCGGCAGCCGCAAGCTCGCTGTCGGACAGCTGCCGATGGGTGGTGGTAGACGGCTGGATCACCAGGCTTTTCGCGTCGCCAATGTTGGCGAGGTGCGAGAACAGCGTCAGCCGCTCGATGAACTGCTGGCCGATCTCTCTGGCCTGCGCACCCTGGCCCGGAAGGTCGAAACAGAACACGGCGCCGGCACCGCGGGGCAGGTAGCGGGCGACGCGGGGCGCATAGGGGCTGGCGGGCAGGCCCGGATAACTGACCCGCGCAACCTTGGGATGCGCGTCCAGATAGCGCGCCACGGCAGTCGCGTTGGCGACGTGCTGGCGCATGCGCAGCGGCAGTGTTTCCAGGCCTTGCGCGAACAGAAAGGCGTTGAACGGGCTCATTGCGGCGCCAAGATCCCGCAGCGTTTCCGCGCGCAGCTTCATCAGATAGCCGTAAATGCCGAAATTCTCGTGGAACGGCAGCCCGTGATAAGCGGGCGAGGGCGCCGCCACGACGGGGTAGCGCCCGTTCGACCAATCGAAGGTGCCCGCGTCAATCACCGCGCCCCCGATGCTGGTGCCGTGCCCGCCAATGAATTTGGTGGTCGAATGCACCACGATGTCGGCGCCGAATTCGAGCGGTCGGCAGAGATAGGGCGTGGCGAAGGTGTTGTCGACGAGAAGCGGCAGCCCGTGTGCGTGCGCCACCGAGGCAACTGCTTCGATATCCAGCACGTTGCCTGCGGGATTGCCGATGGTTTCGGCAAAGAATAGCTTCGTGTTTGGCCGC
>CAZVMA010000241.1:0-4922 GCA_964628545.1 uncultured Pseudomonadales bacterium
GCTCCATCGGATCTCGGTCAATAATTGAGACAGTAGCGGGAGGGTACCGACTCACCAAGGTCGATGGTGAGAAGCGAGAGTTTACAAAGACGGTGGGGGATTGGTCCTACCTGACTAGTGCCACGGACAGGAATGGTCGTAGGTTGGAGTTGGACTGGGGGGCAACGTTACCGACTGTCATTCGAGATGTTAGTTCAGGAAGAGAGATTCAGCTCGCATCCTCCGGGGGGCGAGTTGACTCGATCACTGATTCACGAGGGGCTGTGTACTCTCTTGGATACACGGACGGGCACCTTACAAGCATTGGCTCTCCTGATGGCACCACTCAGCAGATCGGTTGGATGGGGGATGGTAGCCACCTACTCAAGAGCTTTCGAGATCCAACCACGCAGACCAGCGGCTCCCTCGTTTTCTTCACCAATGGTGTGCTCAAACGGCTGCAGTTCGGTGGAATGACCACTGAGTACGCATATCCCGACACCTCCACGGTGACTGTTCGGTCCCTCAATGGGGCTGGGGCTCAAGTTCGAGTTGAACGTATCGAGTTTAACGGGGGCTTCACATACCGACGGCTAGTGGGTAGCGGCGCAGCGGCAGACCCGCTCGATGCTTCTACCTTAGTCCTCGCTGAGAAAAGTGAGTTCGACGCAGCCGGTAGACTCGTTAAGCGTTGGGACGATTTGGGGCTACTCACTGAGTACTTTTACCGCAGCGATGAACAGTGCACGGCTGGCGCCTCAGACCCCGCCTATGAGGACATGGAGCCGTCCTGTATTCGTCGGCCGACTGGTGGCTCTGAGAAGTTCGACAGAGACCCTGGTTCTGGAGCACCCACGCGCATCCGACTGTTCTCGCCTTCCGAAGCTCTTGTGAGCACATCGGAGTACACGTACTCGGGCACACAGAGCCCGCTTACTGAGAGCACCGTGAATGCATCCGATTCGTCGGTACAAGAGACTGTCGTCACTTCGTATCGGACAGGCTCCGCTCAGCCGACGAGCCGGTCTTTCACCCGAGTTGAAAAGTTTTCGTACGATGGGAACGGAAGAGTTCAGTCAATCGTGTCACCGGAGCGAACGTTGACCATCGAGTATGCAGCGGCTGGGTACGTATCGGCGCTCACTTCGAACGGTGAGCGGTCCGAGTTCTCAGAAACCGTAAACTCCACAACAGGGGCCGTGACTCGAAACTTCAGCGTGGAGGGGGCCACGGGCACGAGAGTGTTGAGCATGGACGGCTTGCAGCAGACGGAAAGTGTGGCGGGCGGTGAGGGAGGAGCGAGTCGCTTCTACACCGACACCGTGGAGATATCGAGTGGGGGAGTGGTCGCTCTTAGTGAGTTTGAGTTGCGAGGAGCGGGCAATGCGGCTTTTAAGCAGGCAGCCCAATCGGACGTTCCGGCGCTAACCGATGGAGCCGTGTCGAGAAACTTGCATGCCTACCCGGCGGGGAAGCCGTAGGTGGGGTTTTTAGGACTTCAAAACGTGATGGCTGATGGCGCGAGACGAGTTTTGAGTGCAACGGGGAGGCCGTGGCTCCCTATTGCCTCTGTGCTCGCTGTGCTGGCGGTCGGGCAGCTCGCGGCGCATGCGCAGGGGCGCGAGTGTAACGGAACTGGGCAGAGCTGCTCGGCCGTAATTGCTCCTGCTCTGGTCCCGACGCCGGAGCTGTGGGCAGAGAGCGATGGCTCTGCCAGAGGGCAGCTCTCAGATGAATCCCTTGGAGATGCTAAGTCGCAGGGTGTTCGAAGGAAGAGGCCGACTCCCACTCCGACGAAGAAGCCCACCAAGCGGCCGACCAAGCGCCCAACAGCGACACCTACTCCCAGGGGTAAGGTAGCCACAAAGACGCCGACCCGCACCCCGACCAACACGCCGACCCGTACCCACACGTTTACGGCGACCGCCACCCGAACCCCAACTCACTCGCCGACCGCAACCTCAGGACCTGACTGCTCCGGTTCGGGAGCGCAAGTGCAATGCCAGAGCGTGACCACTGCCTGTGCGCCTGCCCCCGGAGGCCTTTGGAGTGCGTGCAACGGTGGGCATGTCTTTGAGATATCGCTGCCAGGAGGTGTTCGTCTCTTTCATAATTCCCACAAGGGACCCGACGCCGACATGAACTTTGGGTTTGGGCGAGGAGTGACGTTCTCGTCGTACATAGAGGTCGGCTCGGGGTACCTTGAGTTGGTGGCTGCTGATGGTGGGCGAACCCGCTTTACTCCTTCCGGAGTATCGACCTGGACCACGGCGGGCACAGACCTCACCTCCGTTACCCGCCTCGAAGATTCTGGGACAGAGTACCGGGTAGAGACCCGCGACGGGTTCTTAGCAGCCTTCCAGCAGCTCGTGTCTTCTGGTGGGCGAGAGCGATACTTCATGACCTCCGCTACCGGTCGGCGGGGAGACCGAATGCAGATAGAATACCAAGGGGCCGACTCGGCCGTTCCGGCGCGGCTTGTTTGGCCAGAGGGGACGGAAACGGTTTTCTCCCTCAACGGCCCCACAGGGCTGATCACCCAGATTCAGACCCCTCAGGGAGTGACATTCACCTTGTCGTATGCCCGACCAGGCACAGCCACAGCAGCATTGGTGCAGGTAGATTTGCCCGCCAACCGGGTGCTTTCGCTGGAGTACGATGTGCCCTTCAACCTGATTACCCGAGTAGTTGACCCGTACGGACAGGAGAGGCTCTTCAGTTATGCCATGCAGATCGGCGGGCACGGTGTAATGACAGCGGCAACGTCAGCCACCGGCACCATTCAGATGTCGTACACGGCGAGCTCGACGACGCTGGCAGGCCCGCAGTTTTTGCGACGTTCCTACTTCTCGCAGTACGAGCCGAGTAGCCCTTCTACCACGTTTCTGAGCGACTACGAGGAGGGAGCTACCGAGGCTACGGCGCAGCTCGTGCTTGCCGTACGGAAGGATGCAGAGGGAAAGACCACGAGCATCACGACATCAGATGGCGGAGTCACGCGGCTCTACTACGGCTCCGACTGCGCGCTCACCGAGGCCAGCTTGGCCAGTGACTATCCGCTGCCGACAGCAGTTCGGATGCCGAACGGCTCTTACCAAAAAATCGAGCGCGACCCAACGAAACGATACTCTCCGACTCGAACCCGCTGGTACTCGCCTGCAGATGAGCTTCTCAGCACCGAGGAAGTGACCTGGCACGATGATGGGGTGTGGCCCGCTACTGTGTCCCGCGCTGCCGGAACGGGAGGGGGCTTTAAGACGGTAACGTACGGATACACGGCGAACGTGGCACTGCCGACCACAGTGACCACTACCGAGGCTGAATTCTGGACGTACGACAGTGGGGGGAAACTAACGGGGGGCTCGCGATCGGTCGGACCGTACGAGGTCTCATACAACGATTCAGGTGATGTTTCGACAGTCGAGCGAGACGGAGAAACGACTGCAATCTCGTATTCGTTCTCTCCGAACGGTACGCGATCGATAACAACGGAAGATGCTCGATTCAGGTTCCAGGAGACGCTGGATTTCTGGGGACACTCGTCTCAGTCGACGGCGGAACTCCTCTCGAATGGGAGTAGGGCGAGGTTTGAGCTCTCAAGCCTCGCAAAGCTTTTGGGAGGACGCTCTCAAACTGCACAGATGCTGCCGCCTCAGGCAAGTTGGGGGCAGGGAAGTGCGTCGAAGTCGCTGTCGTATCCACCTGCTGGGGGAAGGGGCGGCACTGGCTCTACCGGTGGGGACTCCGGAGCCTGCTCGGTCGGCTGCCAGTGCGTCGAGCAGCAATCTGGAGAGTGCGAGTGGCAGTGCGAGAAGAAGGAGGCTACCGCCACTCCGACAGCCACCAGCACCCCATCGCCGACAGAGACTTCTACGCCAACTCCAACGGCGACCTTTACTCCGACGCCGACCTTTACTCCTTCAGATCCGGGAGGAGAGCAGTGCAATAACAGTGACTGCGGAACGATAACCTGGACCTGCATAGTAGACCCAGTAAGCGCCTCAAATCCTCCAGTGTGGCATAGCTATGATTTTGGCTGTAACGTCATAAAGTCGCCGCCGTCAGGTTACCTGTGCTCTGTGTACAATAGTTGGGAAAATACGGATTGCAACATGGTGTATAACCACAACACCGGCCAGTGGGAGCCATCTCCTCACCAGATTGGTGATACCGTTGCAGCTCCATGTTTTTGCTACTCACCGCCACCATAGCTGCGGTCGCGCGGAGCACACTTTCAACTTAAACAGCCGAAATCTGTTGCCAGATATGATCGAAACTCTCATTGAGGCTGCGAATGAGACATGGATCGCTTAGAGTCGGCACGTAAAACGCCTCCCGCACCTGAGAGCGAATCTCATCATCGCGAATCCCGGCAGTCCGAGCGCGGTTGACCTCGGAGATAAGATCGTTTGTGTTCTGCACGATTGCTTCTAGGTGCTTTCGCACTAGTTCGCCGGTGATGCATCCACCGTACGAAAAGCCGATCCCCGAGAGCTCAAGGTCCTTCAAGCGCCCGACCGACTCAAGAGAAGCCTCGATTGACAGATCGGCTCCGGGCGCTGCAAGCCGCCGCCCGTTGTAGTACCCGAGCGTCTCGTCGGTTATGAGGAATCGGTGGGGGAGAACTAGGTAGCCCATCGAGTGGTTGCGGTGCCCTGGGGAGGCTACGCAGCGCACCGTGATATCATCGTCTATGGTGACAGTCTCGCCATCGACGACGCACTTCTCAAACTGAAGCGCCTTGCGGAATTCGGAGGCCGAGACCGTTGATCCTGCCTCTATGCCGAGCTCCTCGCTGATCTCTGCGTCTCTGGAAAGAAGCTTAGAAATGAAGCCATCCTGAGCGAGTTCTGCTGCCATAGCAGACCCACCCAGCACCTTTAGCTTCGGGAGCTTCTTGCGGAGAATCGGCAGCGCCCCAACGCGATCCGCGTCGAGGTGAG
>CAZVMA010000242.1:0-4919 GCA_964628545.1 uncultured Pseudomonadales bacterium
TGTACCCCGGCCTTGCCCGCTACGCCTCGCGACTGCGCGATATGCACGACCTCTGGCACATCTCCTGCGGCTACGGGCGCGACGTGTCCGGGGAAGCCTGCCTGTTCGCCTTCACGGTGGCCCAGACGCAGAATCCCGCGCTTGCGCTCATCGCATGCGTCGGCGGCCTGAAGATCGCGCGCGAATCCGGCGACCGCCGCATCCTGCGCGCGCTCTGGGACGCATTCCGCACCGGCCGCCGCGCCGAGTGGCTGCCCGCAGCGGACTGGGAACATCTGCTCACACGCCCGTTGTCCGAAGTACGGTCGCGCCTGGGCATCACCCCGCCCGACCTGTACCAGCGCATGCGCGGCGAACTGGCACCGGCCTGACGCGCGGTCCGCGCCCGAGCCCGGCCGGCTAGCTGCCGGTCGACGTGTAGTGGCGAATGCCGAGCCGCCAACCCACCAAAGCCAGCGCGAGAAACCCGAATCCGGCCAGCGGCGCCAGGCACTGCGTCAGGCGAGTGCTGCCGAGCGGGTCCTCGACCCCGAACAGCGCCACGCTTGGGAAATACGTCACGCACGCCAGGGGCACGACGTAAGTAAACAGGCGGCGCAGCCAGCCGGCATACACCGGCAGCGGATATTGCGCGGTCTCGGTGCCGCCGTAGGTCAGCACGTTCATCACTTCGAGCGACTCGATCGTCCAGAACGAAAGCGTCGCCTGCAGAATGAACAGGGCGTAGAACAGGGCCAGCGCGCCGGCCAGCGCGAAGAGCAGCAGGCCCACCCGCCAGAGCGTCCAGTCGAGATCGAGCAGCAGCAGCGCGTAGCCAAGCGCAAACAGACCCTGCCCGAGCCGGCCGATCCGATGCAGCTGCAGCTCGTGGCCCGCCACCTGCAGAACGGTGGAACGCGGGCGCAGCAAGACGCGATCGAACGCGCCCGTGCGCACGAACTCGCGCGCGAAGACATCGAATCCGCGTCCCAGCGCCTCGCACAGTCCAAAAGCGATATTGACCAGGCCAAACAGGAACATTGCGTGGCCCAGCTGCCAGCCACCCAGCTGGCCGAAACGGTCAAATAGCGCCCACATGCCCAGCAGCTCGACCGCGAGCGCGAGGAAGCTGCCAAGCGCCATCAGCAGGACAGAAGTCCGGTACTGCAGCTGCGCGCGCACCGATTGGCCCACCAGCCGCAGGTATAGCGAGAATGCGCCAGGCCCGCGCTCCGCAAAGACGCGATCAGCCACCCTGCACCACCACGTCGCGGGTGGCGCGGCCGAGCAGCCATAGTCCGAAGAGGACGATCACTCCACCCCACAGCCACTGTACGGCGATCTCCAGAACGGCTGTCGATCCCGCGAGGTGGCCGCTGTAGATGCGATAGGGCACGTCGACCAAGCCCCGGAACGGCTGCCACCAAAGCAGGGTCTGCAAGCTGTCCGGAAACAGCGGCAGGGGAATCACCATGCCCGAGAACACCGGCACGACTCCGAGCATCAGCCGGTTGAATCCCTCCCCCGACAGCGTCCACAACAAGCTGATGTGCATGATCATGGTCATGCCGGTACTCAGCAGAATTGCCCCGAGCATCGAGAGCCCGAACAGCAGAGCAGCCGGCGCGTTCGCCGGCGGCGCGAGGGCCCAGTCCCGCAGGCCGATCGCCGGAAGCAACAGGCCCGCAAACAGCAGGAGGGGCACCAATCGAAGCCCGGTGGGCGCGAGCCGGAACGCGAGCGTGCGGGCAAACCAGAATGCATACAGGTGCAGCGGCCGCAGCAGCTCGTGCGCCACGCCACCGGAGCGGATCTGTGCCGCGATGTCACCATCGACGTTCCACGGCAACAGGCCGAGCAGCCCCTGGCCGAGCCACACATAGGCCACCACCTGCGGCAGCGACAGGGGCGGCGCGGTGGTCGCGGCGCCCAGGAAGGCAGCGAGCACCATGAGCTTGACCGCGCCCCAGAACGTCTGGGTGACAAAGCCAGCAAAGGCAGCGGCGCGATACTGCAGGAGCACGCGCACGCGCGCCCCGACGATGGCGGCGTACGGCCGCCAGCGGGCGCCTGGCGCAGTCGCCGGCTCGTTCGTCACGCACGTTCCTCCCCGACTGGATGCGCGCGCGATGATAGCGCAGACTTGTTTTTCCTGATCGAGCTGGACAGAGGCACATCCGAATGATCGAGCTGACCCGCGACGGTGACGTCTTCACGCTCACCATGGCCGCCGGCGAAAACCGCTGGAACACCACGTTCGTGCGCGCGTTCGCCGCGGTGCTGGACGACGTCGAAGCGTCCAGCGGCGCAGCGGCGCTGGTGACCACATCAGCCAGCGACAAATTTTTCTCGAACGGCCTCGATTTAGACTGGGTGCGCGATCCCGCAGCGCATCCGGCCGCCGGCGACCGCGGCCCGTTCGCCGACGAGTTCATGAAGCTGATGGCGCGCATCATCACCTTCCCGATTCCGACCATCGCCGCGATCAACGGACACGCATTCGGCGCCGGCTTCATGCTGTCGCTGTGCCATGACCTGCGCTACATGCGCGCCGACCGCGGCTTCGTGTGCGCGAACGAAATGCAGCTCGGCCTTGCCATACCGGCACCGGAGCTCGCGCTCTTCCGGCACAAGCTGCCGTTCAACGTATTCTTCGAGACCGTCCAGCTGGCGCGGCGCTGGACCGGCGTAGACGCCGAGCGGGCCGGCATCGTGCAGGCTACCGCTGACGCCGCGAACCTGCTGCCCCTGGCGCTGCGGCGCGCGGCCGAACTGGCGCCGCTCGGCGCCAACCGCGCGCTCTACCGCCGACAAAAAGAAGCCATCTACGGCGAGAACGCGATCCTGAACGGACCACACGGCGCGGCCTGGATGTTGCGCAATCTGGATCACTACGAACACTGACACGGGATAGCGGCCATGAGCGATCAGCACGACTCGCAGAGTCCACCGACCGAGACTTTCGGCGACTTCCTGCAGCTGCGGCGCACCGGCCGCATTGTCGTGGTCACGCTCGATCGGGGCGACGGCATGAACGCGTTATCGACCCGAGTGATGCGCGATCTGACTGCCCTGGCGCGCGAGCTGGAGTCCGATACCGAAAGCTCAGCGATCGTGCTGACCGGTAGCGGCGCTTTTTCCGCCGGTGCTGATCTGAAAGAGCGCGCCGAGCCCAGGCCGCGCAAGCCCACGCTGCTGGAACGTCGCGAAGCGCTGCGCATCGGGCCCGAGATGTGCGCCGCCTGGGAGCGACTGGAGCAGATCACCATCGCCGCCATCGAGCGTTTCTGCATCGGCGGTGGCGTCGCTCTGGCCATCGCCTGCGATCACCGCATTGCCGGCACCAGCGCCCATTTCCGGCTGCCGGAGGTGCCTCTTGGCATGAACATGAGCTGGCAGTCGAATCCGCGCACCACCGCGCTGATGGGGCCGTCCCGGGCCAAGCTGTTCACGATCCTCGGCGAGCGGTTACCGGCAACCAAGGCGGCCGAGTGGGGTCTGGTCGATCAGGTCACGGCCGACGGTGGCGCCCTCGCCGCAGCGCTTGAGCTGGCAGAGCGCTACGCGGCCCTGCCGCCCATTCCGCTGCGCATGAGCAAACAGGCCATCAACGCCAGCGCCGGGCCGCTGAACTATGCGACCAGCTTTATGGACCGAGACCAGTACCTGCTCACCTCCATGACCGAAGACCAGCGCGAAGGCGTGGTCGCCTTTCTGGAGAAGCGGGATCCATCGTTCCGCGGCAACTGATCACGCGTCTGCCGAGGGCAGCGCCGCGGCTGCGGCGGCAGGGCTCGGCGCCTGATAAAGCGCAGCCACCAGCGCCTCGATCGGCGGATGGGTAATCATGAGGTCCCGCACGGCGTAGCGCGCAGTGAGCGCGGCGACAAAGCCCGGCACGTCGCGCTCCAACCGAAACACCACCCGGTTCCCATCCGACTGGATCACCGCGGCCTGTAGCGCGGGCTCGAGCATCGGCGGCACCGCGAAATCGACCGTGACCCGTCGCTCGTCGCGGCGCAGCACATCGAGAGAACCATCCAGCAGCAGGCGCCCGTGGTTGATCAGCATCACGCGGCTGCACAGCGCCTCGATGTCGTCCATGTCGTGAGTGGTCAGCAGCACGGTCGTGCCCGACTCACGATTCTCGCGCCGGATGAAATCGCGCATGGCGAGCTTCGATACTGCATCCAGGCCGATGCTCGGCTCATCGAGGAACAAAAGCGAAGGGGTATGCAGCAGCGATGCGGCCAGATCGCAGCGCATGCGACTGCCGAGGCTCAATTGCCGCACCGGCGTGTCGAGCAGCGGTTCGAGATCGAGCAGCGCAACCAGTTCGTCGCGGCGCTGGCGATAGCGGGTCGCATCTACGCGATAGATGTCGCGCAATAGGTCAAACGACTCGATCACGGGCAAATCCCACCAAAGCTGCGTGCGTTGGCCGAACACCACGCCGATGCGCGCCACGTGCTGCACCCGGTCGCGCCACGGCACCCGACCATCGACGGTGCACAAGCCGGCAGACGGGGTCAGGATGCCGGCGAGAATCTTGATGGTGGTCGATTTGCCGGCACCGTTCGGGCCGATGTAGCCCACCAGCTCACCGGGCTCGATGACGAACGAGACGTCCGTCAGCGCTTCGACCTCGCGCGTTCGACGGCGCACGAGGCCGGCGAGCGCGCCGAGGAGGCCAGGCTCGCGCTCGGACACCCGAAAGCGCTTGGCAAGGCCTTCCGCGCGGATCAGTGCGGTCATGCGCGCCCCCTAAGCCTGTCGTTGCAGGGGGACAATGGTGACTGAAGCCGTAAGCAAACGGCAGGTGCTCGGGGTCGGAAGAGGTTCGATTGCGCCCTGCCCTTGCAGCCGGTCTGACCCCCGTCACTCCCTCGCTCGGTGTCGTGAGGGGATTCGCTCGCGGCCTGCCCTTGCAGCCGGTCTGA
>CAZVMA010000243.1:0-4891 GCA_964628545.1 uncultured Pseudomonadales bacterium
GCTCGGCGCGTGCGCCGATTTGATCGCTGATCCGATGACGGTGCTCTGCAGCTCCACCGCAGCAGTCGGCCGGGCCGATGCCGTTCCGGGCGGGTATCGCGTCACCGGGCAGTGGCCGTTTGTCAGCGGCTGCCACAACGCGGAGGTCTTCGGCGCTACAGTCCAGCTGCACGAGAATGGTCAGCCGGTAGCGGGAGCGCCGTTGGTGTACGCCATGGTGCCGAAGAGCGATTACCGGATTCTTGATACGTGGGACGTTTCCGGCATGCGCGGGTCGGGCTCACACGACGTCCAAGTCGCTGGGGCCTTCGTGCCCGCAGCACGGATCGTCGCGTCGATGGGCGGCGGCCGGGCGCTCGCCGCGACGGAACGCGCCGTGTTCCCGCTGGCGCCGCGGCTCGCCTATAACAAGGTAGCTGTTGCGATCGGCATCGCGCGCGCAGCGGTCGACTGTTTCGGCGCGCTGGCGCGCGGCAAGATTCCGCGCTTCACGAGTCACGCGCTGCGCGATCGGGGCACTGCGCAGCGCGCTGCCGCCATGGCGGAAGTCCGCGTGCAGGGCGCTCGCGCCCAATTGCTCGCGGCGGTCGAATCGATGTGGAATACCGTGCAGAGCGGCGCGGCGCCCCACGCTATCGACCTTGCGTCGTTCCAGGCCCTGTGCTCCATGACCGTGGCGGATCTCTGCGAGGCCGTTGATCGTCTTGCCGACGCTGCGGGCACCACCGCGAATTTTCGCGGTCATCCGCTGGACCGAGCCAGCCGCGACATTCGCGTCGTTCGACAACACGCCAGCGTCGCGTCGCACCACATCGAGGACGCGGGCCGCGTGATGCTCGGGTTGAAAGGGAACGGGCTGATGCTGCGGGGGCTGCAGGCGGCAGATTGACTCCGGGCCGCCGGTTCGGAAACCACCGAAGTTAACTCCCCCGCGACTGGACTACGCTCGGCAACCGAGTTCCAGGGGGTGCACGTAGTGGTGCCGACACGACCGCTGCGAGCCAACACAGGGCGCTGCGGCGTCACATACGATTTCGCCTGGCGGCCGCCCGCAAACCCGGGTTCTCACTGTCTTCCATGCGTGGTTCTGACCATCGGGTGCGTTATTGCTGTGACGCTCGGGTGGAATGCCGAGGAAATTGCTGGTCCCGCTTACCTCACGCTGCTGTCGGTGGTGCTCATTCAGCCGCTGCTGGAAGAGCTGATCTTTCGGGGCTATCTGCTGTCGCGCCTGCTGCCGCCTCACCCTGCACAGCATGATCAGGCCCGCGCCGTGGTGCTTCAGGCGCTCGCCTTTTCGCTGCTGCACGTCGTCCATCATCCAGTCATTTGGGCGGCGATGATTCTAGTACCCGGCCTGATATTTGGCTGGATCCGCGTTCGCTACGGTTCGGTCATTCCTGCGGTGGGTCTGCACGTCGCCTTTAACGCCGCCTACTGGCTGCCCGGCATGTGGCGGTGACCGTCCGCATTAGCATTTGCCTCGGTATGGACCTTGGATTGCTCCGATTGGGTAGCTCGCCCGTAAGGCCGAGGATGCCCGGGATCGGCTGACTCAGGACCACGCTTTGCGGCTGGTCAGTCGTCCACTTGATGAGGAGTTGAGCAATGCGATTGAAAACTTGGGTTGGACTGCTCGCCCTGTTTGGGGGCTTGTCAGATATAGCGAACGCGGCTACGTTCGCCGTGAATTCGACAGTAGACGGCGTAGACGCGTCGCCCGGTGATGGCACCTGTCTGACGGCCGACGGGGGATGTACCCTGCGCGCGGCGATCATGGAGGCCAATGCCCTCGAGGGCGCCGATGTCGTCGACCTGACGAGTATCGATGATCCGCTCGAGCCGATTGTTCTGTCCCTCGAGGGTGTCGATGAAACATTCACCGACACGCCAGCCGGCCCGCTCGCATGCGCGGCGTTGATTACGCCCGATCCATCCCGAGGTGACCTGGATATCGTCGACGACCTCACCGTTCGCGGCGCGGGGCCAGGCCGTACAGTAATACAGTGGGATCAGCAGGGGTTGACCCCTCCGTTTCTGGGCGACCGCATATTTCACGTGCAGGCACCTGCAGGAACGAGGATCGATCAGGTCGAGTTCCGTGACCTCGCAGTGATGCGCGGCAGCGTGGGCGTCGTGGCAGACAACGATCCGGAGTCACCCTATAACTGCGCAGTCAGCGGCACTGGCGACGCCATGAGGGTCACCCAGTTCCGACGTTTCGGCGGCGGCATCGCCATCGGTGACGGCGCCACCGTCACGGTGCGCAAGGCAAGCGGGCAACCCGGCGGCGGGCAGCCGGCGGAACCGAGAGAAAAGCCGGACAAGCCCGATGACCGTGCGCGAGCAGCGGAAAACGGGGTCACCAGCGGCATCACGGCGGTCGTGCTGGAACGCGTGGCGGTGATTGGCAACTGGTCGGGCTCGGACGCCGGCGGTTTATTGGTCAACGCAGCGACCACGATCATTGACTCGATCTTCAGCGACAACGAATCCAGCGCCGATGGCGGCGCGCTTTACCTCGATTCGCCAACCAGGATCACAGGGTCTCTGATCGGAGCCTCGACATCTGACGTGATCTACCCGTCCGGACCGGTGGACGCTGAAGTTCTGGTCGCTAACAAGGCCGAGCAAGGCGGGGGCATTTTCGCGACAGGCGCGCACACTTCGTTGATCGAACGGGCCGCGCTGAACGGCAACCAGGCGACTGAGGGTGGGGCAATTGCCGGAGGTTCGCTGGTGACCCTCGACATCATCAACAGCACGATCAGCGGCAACACCGCCACCCAAATCGCTGGCGGAATCACAACCCGCGGACAAGCCAACCTGCGCAACGTCACGCTTGCCAACAACAGGTCGGCCAGCGGCGTTGCGGGCGGTAGTGGCGGCCTCAACGGTGAAGGCGGCGGCTCCTACACGTTCGTCAATACAATACTGGCCAACAATACGGCAGGTGAGGGGGAGACCGAGCGGGAGGCCAATTGCGGGTGCACGGGCAATGAGGAAGGATGTCCGGCGGGTCGAATGGTGTCGGCGGGCTTCAACCTGAGCGACGAAGCAACGGACACCTGCTCGCTCGACGCGGCGCTCAGCGATCTCTTGGACACTGATCCGCGCATGGGCCCACTGTCGTTCCAGGGTGGACTCACCGAAGTTCATCCTCTGCCGAGTGTGGCCGCCGGAGACGGCGAGACCAGTCCGGCAATCGACGCGGGGACCGGCAGTCGCTGTCCGAACAACGACCAACGCGGCTCCCTGCGTCCCGACGACGGCGACCTGAACGGCAGCTATGCCTGTGACATCGGCGCCTACGAGCGTTTCGCGGCACGCACCGACCTGCATCTGCAGAACGTGTCCGCGCCCGACACCGCGCGCAGGGGTCGCCCCTTCCAGATCACCATCGAGGCGCGCAACGACGATGCCAACGCCGTTGCGCCGGGCGTGGAAATCGCGTCGGCCATCGCTCCCGCGGGCGGTCTATCGATCACGAACGTCGTCCCCTCCGTGGGGACGTGCACGATCACGGACGGTGTATCCGTCGACTGCGCGCTGGGCGACCTGGCGATCGGGGCCCGCGCAACGGCGGTCCTCACCGTTTCACCCCAACTGCAAGGCGCTCACACGCTTTCCACCACGCTGACCCAGTCGGGCGCCCCGGAACTGGTGGACACCGTGCCGGGAAACAACGTTGTGGTGTCAAAGGTTCTGGTCGTCGGCACCAGTGACATCTCGATGACCGGCGGCCCGGCTGCCGCAACGATCGACCAAGGCGACGACCTCACACTCGACTACGTCGTGACAAATCTCGGCTCTGACCCAGCAACCCAGATCCGAGCCGGCATGGTGCTGCCGGTCGACATGGCGTTCGTCAGCGCGACCACCGACGTCGGTGGGCCTTGCACGGCCGCTGACGGCGAGATCGCCTGTCCGATCGGCGATCTGGCTGTCGATGCATCCGCCAATGTGCAGGTGGTGGCAACGGCAGGTCGGGCGGGTGTGATTCCTTTCACCGCGTCCGCCGCCGCCGAGCAGATCGATCCAGCGCTCGACAACAACGTGACGACTTCAGACGTCACGGTTGTGCCGAACGCCAATCTTGGCATCACGCTCGCGACCAGCGACGACCGGGTTCGCCTCAAGCAATCGTTCGACCTGACCCTGGCGGTGAAGAACGATGGCCCGCAGGCTGCCACTGGTCTGGTCGTGACGAGCACACTGCCCGATTCGGTCACCGCCGTTCCGGGTGCTGGGTGTACGCTGGCCGGCGCGGCTTTGCGCTGTACCGCAGCCACTCTTGGGTCCGGCGCGACCCAGAGCTTCACCGTCGCGTTGAAGGCGGTGAGCCCAGGCGACATCACCATCAGCGCTAGCGCTGATGCCGCAGAGAATGACCCGGTCGCCGGTAACAACTCGGCAAGCGTCACCTTCGAAGCACGCCGGTCCGGTGGCGGCGGCTGCGCCTACAACCCGGGCGGTCCGATCGATCCGACTCTGCCGGGGCTGCTTGTGCTCTCGCTGATGCTGGCAGCACGTCGGGCGCACCTCCGCGCCCGCGCAGCGGAAAGTGCGGCACAGGACACAACAACCGAGAACGCCAACGCCTAATCGGACATCACCTGAGCCAAAGATCGGAAGCGCGGCGCGGCCCTGGGGCCGCGCCGTCTGCACCCGCCTAGATTCCGTCCACGCCTTCCCAGCTGCGGCCTTATAATCCGGCTTCCTCTGTTGCCGGATCTTCACATGACTGCGGATGCGCTTCCTCCGATCGAACAACTGCACGATCAGCTTCGGGCGTTCATGGATGCCCACATCTACCCGAACGAGGCGCGCTACCACGCAGAGCTGAGCGCATTGCCCGATCGTTTCTCCACTGTGCCGGTGATGGAAACGC
>CAZVMA010000244.1:0-611 GCA_964628545.1 uncultured Pseudomonadales bacterium
TGTAGGCAGCCATGGCAAAGTCGCCGCCGCGGCCGGACAGCGAGCCGACGTTGACGATGCTCGCGCGCTGAGCCGCGTCGGTGGCGGCAGTGAGCAGGGGAATTGCCAGCTGACAGGCGCAGAAGACACCGGTCAGGTTGATGTCGATGAGGCGTTGCCAGTGTTTGAGTGCCAGGTTCTGCGCCCGGCCGGAAACCACCACGCCGCTGGAATTGACGAGTGTGTTCAGGCGGCCGTGGCGCGCGCCGACGAATTCGAATAGACCCTCCATGTCCTCCGTAGAGCGGACATCTGCCTGATAAAAGCTTCCGCCCAGCGCGTTCGCCAGCGCTTCGCCGCGTTCTCGGCTGCGGCCGGCGATGACTACGGAACTGCCCTGTTCGGAAAACAAGCGCGCGGTGGCAGCACCAATGCCGGAGGTACCGCCGATGACCAGCACGATAGACTGATCGGTCATGCTGGGTCTCCGACCAGTCTACTCTGACGCACCGTTGGCAATAGCCTGGTTGACCTGTGCGTGAAAATGCAGCAACGGTGGCTCGTTGGCGCCGTAGATCAGTTCCGGTACCGCGCCGGCGTCAAGGCTTTCCTGGATTTGCTGCATGAGGGCG
>CAZVMA010000244.1:621-4876 GCA_964628545.1 uncultured Pseudomonadales bacterium
GTAACAGATCCAGGTTCTTCACGAAGTAGTTGTAGGACCTTTCTGTCTCGGGCGGTGCGGGTGCATAGATGCTGGTAGTGGTTCTGGTTCGATTCACCGACAGCGGCTCCACGATCCAGGTTTCGACATGATCCAACTGATGCACCACCAGCCCGTTCGGCACCAGAAAGTACTGGATCGTGCCGTAGGGCAGTAGGGACCACTGCGCCTCTGGCTTGGAGAATTCGTCGTGAACGTTGGCGCGCAGACCGACCGACAGCAGGTTTCTGCCAAACGGTTCGAAGATCACGCAATCAGAATTGAACGTGGGCGCCAGCGTCTTACTGTGCAGGGTGCGTATGTGATAGCTCTCGGAAAACGTATCGAAGAACAGCTTCCAGTTGAAGTTCCACTCGTTCGTTCGAGATTCGATGTGTGTGTAGGTATCCAGCGCAAACGCACCTAGATCATCCTGGGCTCCACCGAGCACCTCGTCCACATCGATCGGGGCATCGCCCTCAGGTCGTACGAATATCAGCCCGTACCGCTCCGCCACCGGGCGCCTGTGCAGGTTGCAATTGCCAACCACATCGTCGAAGGCGCCGGCCGAAAAGGGTCGGGCGCGCAGATCGCCGTTCAGTTCGTACGTCCACGCGTGATAGGGGCAGTGGAAAGTCTTCAGGCCCGCGCCCGTAGAATTGGGATTGACCAGCGGCGCGGCGCGGTGCCGGCACGCGTTGACGAACGCGGCAAGCGAGCGATCGGCCTGTCTGACAACGATCAGCGGAATACCGTCAACGCGCATGGCGCGGTAGGCTCCGGGCTCGGCCAGATCGACACTTAATCCGAAGAACACTGGGCCTGCACGGAACAACAGTTTGCGTTCGCGCTGGAATCGAACCGGATCCGCGTAATCGGAAGCCGCATTGGTTGCGCTCGACGGCGACTGCAGCCCCTTCAGGTGATCGCCGCTCGCCGCCACCCGTTTCAGCAGTTCTACCTGTCGTGCATGACGCATGGGATCAATCGCTCCGGGCGTGGTTGCGAAATCACGATTTCGAGTTGAGACTAGGAAAAATTCTAGTGTGCGCTAGAAATAGCTTCTAGTAAGGACTGGAGAAAATCAACGGCCCTCGGCCGTGCCATGTTGGCATGCGGTCGTGCAAGCGGCTGGATCGGCAGAGGCGAGTGGTGGTGGCCGAAGGCCAGGTATTGAGGGGAGACGCGAATTGAAGGCTGCAACGCGTCGGTTGACCAGGAAATCTGACGAGACCCGGCAACGGATTCTGGACGCGGCAGCCAGCACCCTCGCCAATCGGGGCTATGCGGGCACCAGCATCAAGGCGATCGCCGATGCGATTGAGATGCAGGATGCGTCGCTGTATTACCACTTCGAATCCAAGGATGCGTTGGTACTGGAAGTGCTGCGGGTGGGCGTCGTGCTCTCCGAGGCGGCGGTCAACCATGCCGTGAGCGCGCTGGGTGACGATCCCGATCCTATCGCGGCCCTGCGCGCAGCCATCATCGCCCACGCCAGCGCCGTGCTGGGCATGGGAGATTACCCATGCGCCAACGTGCGCAACTTCGGCCAGCTGCCGCCGGAAATCGTCGGTGCGCAGATGAGCCACCAACAGCGTTACGGCAACGTGTGGCGGAACCTGGTGCAGAACGCGATGGCCAGTGGTCGCATTCGGAAAGACCTGGATGCCAGCGCGGTACGCTTGTTGATTCTTGGCGCACTCAATTGGGCGCCAGAGTGGTATTCACTGCAGGGTGCTCTGTCACCCCACGGCGTCGGCGAACTGATGGCGACCATGATCATCGATGGGTTGACTGCGCCTGCTGCCGCTGCCCGTACCGCGACGGCGCCGATTGACACTGAACATCAGTAACCGGGGTAAATCTGTGGTCACGACGGGTGCATCCGCTTCATCCAGGTCTCATGACTTCGATGTGGTCGTCTTGGGTGCCGGCGTTTCCGGTATCTACCAGATCAAGCGTCTGACCGATCTCGGCTTGAACGCAGTGATATTCGAAGCCGATGACGATCTCGGTGGCACCTGGTACCGCAACCGGTATCCTGGTGCCCGGTTTGATTCTGAAAGCGTCACTTATGGCTATTCCTTTTCTCGGGAACTGCTCGACGAATGGCACTGGAAAGAGCGTTACTCGGGACAGCCCGAGAATCTCAAATATCTGAATTTCGTCGCAGACAAATTCAAGCTGCGCCAATTCATGCAGTTCAACACCCGCGTCCTGGCAATGCGTTGGGACGAGGCAGCGCGATGTTGGCGTCTGACCACGAACAGCGGTGACCAGGTCGCTGCCGGGATCGTCATTTGCGCGGTTGGGCCACTGTCCGTTCCGACGCCGCCGCGTATCGAGGGGATGGACGACTTCAAGGGCGAGGCGTACCACACGTATTATTGGCCTAAGGAGGCAGTGGAACTTCAGGGTCGACGGGTCGGTGTGATCGGCACTGGTGCGACCGGCATTCAGGTCATCGGGGCGATTGCAGACCAGGTTGGCGAGTTGAAAGTGTTTCAGCGCCGCCCTAACTGGACAGCTCCGCTCAACAACTCTGCGATTTCGGACGCAGAGATGGCCGAAATCCGGGCGCGTTACGACGACATATTTGCGACCTGCAGGCAAACACCAGGTGGCTTTGAACACGTGCCAGACAGGCGCGGTTTCTGGAATGTCACCCGCGAAGAGCGCCTCGCGCTGTGGGACAGTCTGTATGGGAAACCCGGCTTTGCCATCTGGCTGCAGAATTTCACCGAGATCTTTACCGACGAGAAAGCCAACGACGAGTTTTCGGCCTACATCGCTGATCGCATTCGCCAGCGCGTTCATGACCCAGCGGTCGCAGAGAAGCTGATTCCGCGCGACCACGGCTTCGGCGTGCAGCGCCTGCCCATGGAAACGCACTATCTCGAGGCCTTCAACCGCGACAACGTGCAACTGGTGGATATCCGTGAGCACCCGATCGTACGCATTACCGAGACGGGCATTGAGACCACCCATGCGCACTATGACCTGGACATGATTGTCTACGCGACGGGGTTCGACGCCATCACGGGCGGCTTCGACCGGATTGACATTCAGGGGGTAAACGGTGCCCGGCTCGCGGAAAAATGGCACGACGGCCCCTCGACTTATCTCGGCACCATGGTCAACGGTTACCCCAATCTGTTGATGATCGCAGGGCCTCAGAGCGGATCTGCGTCGACCAACTTTCCGCGCGCCATCGAGACCCACGTGGATTGGATCACGGATCTGGTGACGTATTGCCAGGACCGTGGAATCAGCCGTTTCGAGGCAAGCCCCGAAGCGGAAGCGGCCTGGAGCGAGCACGTCCGCGACATGTATCAGACCTTGCTCATGCGCAACGCCAAGGGCTGGATGACGGGCTACAACTCGAACCTGCGCGGGCACGAGGAAGGTACGCGCCGGTATCTGGTCTACAACGGTGGCGCACCGAAGTACTCGCGTACCTTGCGCGAAGTGGCGGCCGACGGCTACCGCGGAATCGCTCAGGATTGATCGGTCCAGTGGCGGCAGGCCGGTCGATCGCGGTGCCGCCGGCGTTCCTGCAAACGAGAGACGAAAAACCATGAGTGAAGCCAGACGTTTGGATGGCAAGGTTGCCATCATCACCGGTGCCGCACGCGGACAGGGCGAAGCTGAAGCTCGGCTGCTGGCTGCGCATGGCGCAAAGGTGATTCTCACCGACATACTGACCGAACAGGGTCAGGCGGTGGCGGCCCAGATCGGCGATTCCGCACGATTCGTGGCACATGATGTGGCCTCGGAAGCCGGTTGGGCGCACGTTGTCGACACCGCGGTGTCCACGTTCGGTTCGGTGAACGTGCTGGTGAACAATGCAGCCATCTCGCGACCGTTGAAGCTGGAAGACACTGATCTAGCGACCTACCAGCACATCATCGGCGTCAACCAGTTGGGCGTCTTTCTGGGCATGCGGGCAGTTCTCGAGCCGATGAAGCGAGCCGGTGGGGGGTCCATCATCAACGTCGCGTCTGTCGCCGGCCTTCAGGGCACGTCGACATTGTTTGCGTATACGGCATCGAAATGGGCGGTACGCGGGATGTCCAAATCGGCTGCTCTGGAACTCGCGCGCTACAACATTCGGGTAAACGTGATCAACCCTGGCGTCATCGACACGCCGATCAATTACGACAACCCGGAAAAGATGAATCAGGTGCTGGTACAGACCACCCCGATGCGGCGTATGGGCAAACCCTCCGAGATTGCC
>CAZVMA010000245.1:0-4845 GCA_964628545.1 uncultured Pseudomonadales bacterium
AGCCGCGATGGCGCGCTTGGCATCGACAGCTTTGCCGTTGTGACCACTGCTGCACATCCGGCGCTGCGCGCGCTGCACGATCGGCAACCGGTCATGCTGGATCCGGCGCGCGCCGCGCGCTGGCTCGATCCCGACGCGCAGCCGGACCAGCTGGCGCTCGAGCTGTTTCAGCCGGCGCTGCCCGTCCCCCTGTGTGCCGACCCCGTCTCGACGCGAGTCAACAGCGCCCGCTACAAAGACCGCCAGTGCACTACACCCCTCGGGCCATCGATGGCGATCGCGGCGTCTTTGGCCGCCGCGCCGCAGGAATAGGGGGCCGCAGCATGTTGATCGAGAGCGGGCGCTGGCAAGGCAAGGGTACGTTGCTGCTCGCCGGCAACAGCCTGGGCGTACCTGTGTCGGGTGTCCTGTCGGTACAGCGCGAGGACGGCGCGTACACGGTGCAGGGAGAATGCGCAATCGACGGGCAGGCGGCGCTGCCGTTCAGCCTGCGCCTGCACCTCAATCACGAGGGGCTCTGGACTCTCGCCGTCTACGCGCAGTCGCTCGGCATGGAGGGCGTGGCAAAGCTTGAGAGCGAGCCGCATCTGGCCATGCTCTGGGACCCAGAGAGCGGTCGACAGATGTCGGTGACCTTGTTTGGCGTCAGCGGTGGCGTCGGTTGCCGAGGCTTTCTGCGCCGGGGCGACCCCGTCAGCCCGAGCACGGTGACCTGGGAGATCGCCTGGCGTCCGGAAGGGGTTGCAAGACCTCCGGGCACGCGCGGCACCGCGACCGCGAAGGGCGGCAACGTGTTCTCGCTGCGGCCCTTTCGCAAGCGCTGAGGGCCGCTCAGATGGCGCTTAGCCCGGGTCGCGCAGGTCGAGCCAGGCGAGTTCGCTGGGCGACAGGTCGATAGCCAGCGCCGAGATGCAGCTGCGCGTCTCGGTCAGGGTGCGCGGACCGATCAGCGGCAGACACGGAAATGGCTGCGCCAGCACATAGGCCAATGCCACGTTGATCATCTCGACGCCGCGCGCACGCGCCAGTTCGCCCGCGCGCCGCCGTCGCTCGACGTTGTCGTCGGAAACCCAGGTGCGCAGCAGCTCGTCCTGAGTCGGCTGCATGGTCGTGATGACCACGTTCTCGCGTCCCCTGTGCAGAAGCACCGCGTCAGCCCAGGGGGTAAAGAAGCCGCGGGCCTGCGACGACCAGGGCAACAGTGCCATGCCGGTCTCGCGCAGATACGCGCGCCAGGCGTCATCGCGGGCGCTTTCCACGCCGGTCCAGATGGGTGTCACCATGCGCGCAAGACTGAAGTTATTGGACACGGCGCTGAAGCCCTGCAGCCCGTGTTCGGCCGCCCAGCCGTTTGCGGTCCGGGTGCGTTCGAGGGTCCAGTTCGAGCCGCCAAAGACCCGGATCCGACCGGCACTCACCTCGTCATTCAGTGCGCTGATGAACTCGCCGACCGGGACATCCACGTTGTCGCGGTGCATGAAATAAATGTCCACGTGATCGGTCTGCAGACGGTCCAGGCTTTCAGTCAGCTGGCGACCGATGTACTCCGGGGCGCAGTGGGGCGTGTGCGCGCCTTTGCCAACGATCACCATGGAGGAGCGCACACCGCGCTGGCGATGCCAGTGGCCGAGCAGGGTTTCCATACTGCCGCCCCCATAGATGTAGGCGGTGTCGAAGGCGTTCCCGCCCAGCTCGAAGAACTGGTCCCACATCACGGCCGCATGGCTCATGCCCGGCTGATTGTCGCAGCCCATCACCAGACGCGAGACGGACTGTTCGAGGCCGGGGACGCGCGCGTGCGTGAGTGGCGCATCCGCGGGGGCGCGCGGCGCGCGCCGCAGCAGCGGCCCGGCGTGGGTCCCAGGAGCCTCGCGCTTGAATTCCAGCCCGATGGCGCGTCGCCACGCATCAAGCGCCAGGGCATTGCCGGCGCTGTCCGCCCAGGACATGGCGGGCGACTCCAGCGCGCCCCCTGCCACCAGTCCGCTCACGTGTTCCGCCTCCAGCACGTACAGCGGAGCGGAGCTGCCAGTGACCCGCTCGGGCTCGCGCCCGCTGCGCAGCAGATCGAAGCCCCAGTTGCCTGCTGCATCGGCGCAGAGCCAGGGATTACCGACGATGATCCGACCCGTGGAGCCGTAGATGCGCAGCTGGTTGTCCAGCAGCACTGACACGCCAGTGGCAACCTGGGCGGAAACGCCGTTGTCGAATTCCAGCAGTGCGGCGCTCCACTCATCAACGCCGGTAGCGCCGAGTTTGCCGTGCGCCCGCACTCGGTTCGGCTCTGCACCGGTAATGAGCCGCGCAGCGGAGATCGGATAGCAGCCCACATCCATGATGCCGCCGCCGGCGAGATCGTTGGCAAACAGTCGACTCTCGGCGTTGAATGGGGCGTGATAGCCGAAGCTTGCTTCGATATGCCGCACTTCGCCGATGGCGCCGCTGCGCACCAGATCGAGCCATGCTTCGGTCTGCGGATGCAGCCGGTACATGAAGGCTTCCATCAGAAATCGGCCGTGCGCGCGGGCTGCATCCTGCATGGCCATCACTTCGGCGTGATTGACGCCCAGCGGCTTCTCGCACAGCACCGCTTTGCCTGCAGCCAGCGCGCGCAGCGTCCACTCGGCGTGCTGCGGGTGCGGCGTTGCCACGTAGATTGCGTCGATATCGGGGTCGGCAAGCAGCGCTTCGTAGCTGGCATGGGCACGTGCGCCCGGGTGGCGTGCAGCGAAGGCCTGCGCGCGCTCGGCGTAGCGGCTGGCCACTGCGACCAGGGCGTTGCCCGCTGCAGTGCGCAGGGCGCGTCCGAAGGTGCTCGCGATGGTTCCGGTCGACAGAATGCCCCAGCGCAGGTCGCTCATGATCTTGCTCTTCCGTTCAGGTAGCCAGGCACGCTACCCAGCCGCGCGCGCGCATTCAACCGCAGGGCGCCCAAAGGCAGCCTCGGCTCTATGCCGGTCGACCCGACGTTGTCGTGATGGGCGCGGTCGGCGAACATGGGGCACGTCCAGTGCGGAGTCAGTTCCATGTTCATCGCCATGAACCGTTTCCAGATCAATCCCGGCTTCGAGGCAGGGTTCGAGCGCGTTTGGCGCGAGCGTGAATCCTTTCTCGATGGTGTCCCCGGGTTCCAATCCTTCGCGCTGCTGCGTGGTCCGACGCGTGATGGCTACACGCTCTACGCCTCGCACTCGGTCTGGGCCTCCCGGGCGGATTTCGTGGCCTGGACGGAGTCGGACAATTTCCGCAAGGCGCACAGCCAGGCCAGCGCTCCCAAGGGGACCTACCAGGGGCATCCGGCACTCGAGACTTTCGAGCAAGTCGTCTAAGCGCTTTGCTCCGTGACTGCGCCTGTCGCCGAGGACGTGCACGTGTCACCATAGCCGCTCGCGTCGAGTCGGGGGAGGGCGCGCGTGAGCCAGCTGTCTGGGGCCTCGGAACGCCTCGGTTCCTATCATGTCGTGCTGATCCTGCTGCTCGGGATCGCTACCCTCTATGAGGGCTTCGACGCCTCCATGCTCACGCTTGCGTCGGTCGACGTACGCGCGACGCTGGATATCAGCCTCGATGAATGGGGCACCATCTACGCCATCACCCGCGCCGGCATGGTGGCGTCGTTCTTCTTCCTCATGTGCGCCGACCGGTTTGGGCGGCGGGCAATGCTGGTGCTTACGGTCGGCGGCTTTGCGCTGGCCAGCTTCGCCACCGCCTATGCGCAGGACAAATTTCAGTTCACCGCTTGGCAGACGGTTGCCCGGCTGTTCCTGACGGCGCAGTACGGTCTCGCCGTCATCATCGCGGGCGAGGAGCTGCCGGCCCGCTATCGCGGCACCGGCATTACCGTGCTGACGGCGTTCGCGACCGTGGGTACGGTCGTCATGGCCAAGACCTCGCCCTTCTTTCTGTTGCTTGAGGGCGCTGCAGGCAACCCGGCACACGACTTTGCCATGACCATGGTCGACCACGGTGCTGCGGCTCTGGGGCTTCGGCACGACGGTGCGCATTGGCGCGGCCTGTACCTGATCGGCGCCCTGCCGCTGCTGCTGCTGCCGGTGCTGTGGTTTGGTGTGCGGGAGACCGCGCGGTTCCGCGAGGTGGCCGCCAGGCGCAGCGCAGGCTCGCTGGTCGCAACCGTGCGCGCCCAGTTCGCGGAGGCCCGGCTGCTGTTCACGCCGCAGTATCTGCCGCGCTTTCGCATCGTGTCCCTGCTTTGGAACTGCGTGTACCTGGTGATCGCGCCGTCGGTCGCGTTCTGGTCAATCTACGCGCGCGAAGAGGTGGGCATGACGCCGGCGGAAGTTGGCGATGTGGTCATGTGGGCCTATATCGCCGGGGCGTTCGGGCATCTGTTGGCGGGTCAGCTGGTCGACCGGATCGGGCGCAAGGCCACGTGCGCGGGCTTCTATGCGGTCGCCGCATTTGCGATCGTCGGCCTGTTTCAGACCGATACCACCGTCGGCCAGTATTTCTGGCACATCACGACGGTGTTCTTCTTCAACTGTGCCATTGGCGCCACGCACGTGTACGCGTCCGAACTGTTTCCAACCGAGCTGCGCGCGACCGGCTACGGATGGACGACCAACCTGTTCGGCCGCATTACCGAAGTTGCCATTCCGTACCTGATCGGCCAGTTGATTCCCGTGCTCGGCATCAGCTGGGCCATCACCGCAGTCGCCTTCGGTCCGCTGGTGGGCGCAGCGCTGGTGCTGCTGTACGCGCCGGAGACGCGAGGGCTGACGCTCGAGCAGATTCAGGAGAAGCTCGCGCGGGAGGCGAGGGGGGACAGTCGCTCGGGTGTCGGCTGATCGGGTTGTCTGGGGAGGGGGCGGGCGCAGGGGGTTGTGA
>CAZVMA010000246.1:0-2181 GCA_964628545.1 uncultured Pseudomonadales bacterium
CCAGATAACCGCTGCCCCAGACGTGCACCCGGCGCTGCCACCAGCGTTCCCCCAGGCGCCCGAGCAGGCTGCCCACAGCCGTCAGATCCGCGCGATCGATCGGTGCCCAGCGCACGGACCGTCCTGCGATCGCCGCCACAATCAGCGGGGCGAGCGCGTCACCGAAATTGGGCTTGGACCGGGACCAATGCAGGTTCAGTGGCGCTGACAAATGGACAGACATGAGCGTTCCCGGGCAACAAGCAGGCGCATCACGTTGGCGGCGGTGTCCCGGCCTCGCCCTTCACCCGCGCTACGATGGCGGTGGTCGAACAATCCTCGACCAGGCCCAGGACGCGAACTTCACCGCCGTGGCGTCGAACCAGTTCCGCGCCGACAACCGCCGACTCCGCATAGTCGCCACCCTTAACCAGCACGTCGGGCCGCAGCGCGTCGAGCAGCGCCTCCGGAGTATCCTCCGCGAACGCCGTAACCCAATCCACAGCCGCGAGCCCGGCCAGAACCCGCTGGCGTCGATCGAGCGCGTTGACCGGCCGTCCCGGCCCCTTCAGCCGACGCACACCAGCGTCGTCGTTCACGGCCACGATCAGACGATCGCCAAGCGCGCGCGCCTCTTCGAGATAGGCCACATGTCCCGCGTGCAGGATGTCGAAGCAACCATTGGTGAACACGATGCGAGCGCCAGCCGCCCGCGCCTCGGCGACTCGTTCCAGCAGCGTCGCCGGCTCGAGAATGCCGCGGTCCTTGGGTGCTTCCGGGGCCAGCGCCCGCGCCAGCTCTGGGCCCGTCACCGCTGCGGTGCCCGACTTGCCGACCGCGATACCGCTGGCCACGTTCGCCACCTCGGCGCAGGCAACGGGATCCCAGCCCAGACTACGCGTCACCGCCAGCGCCGCAGCGGCGGTATCCCCGGCACCGGTGACGTCATAGACCTCGACCGGCCGCGCCGGAATGTGTTGGTGCTGACCGGCGCGCGTGACCACGGTCATCCCGCGCGCGCCGCGGGTGACGACCAAAGCGTTCAGGTCGCAGCGTGCGCACAGCGCGGCCCCGCGCGCGACCAGGTCGGCGTCTGCGTTCATATCCGCAGCAGCCACCAGAAATTCCTGCGCATTTGGCTTCAGAATGTCTGCGCCCGCGTACCGGTCGAGCGGCTTGTGCTTGGGGTCCACGATCACCGGAATGCCCGCATCGCGCGCAGCGGCGATGAACGGCTCCGGCGCCGCCAACACGCCCTTGTCGTAGTCCTGCAGCACGACCGCGGTGCAGTTGCCCAACAGAGAGACGAACAGGGGAATAAGCGCCGACGTCGCAGCCTCCGGCAGCGGCGACTCGAAATCGGTGCGCAGCAGCTGCTGATTCTGGCTGACGATGCGCAGCTTGATCGCGGTCTGCCAATCCGGCACGCGGATGAAGCGGCAGTCGACTCCGGCCGCGGTCAGACGAGCAGTCAACACGTCGGCGGCGGCATCCTCCGCAACGGCGCCGATCAGCGTGCAGCGCGCGCCCAGCCTCGCCACGTTCAGCGCCACGTTCGCCGCACCGCCCGGTCGATCATCGGTATGCTGCACATCGACCACGGGCACGGGCGCTTCCGGCGACACGCGCCGAGCGGCCCCCATCCAGTAGCGGTCAAGCATGACGTCGCCCAGAACGAGAACGTGCACCGATTCAAGCGACGGCAGCTTCACGGCTTCTTCATTTGACGGGCTGGAGGGGTACGGAGATGGTAGCACAGGGCGTCGCTGCTACACTCTGCGCCTACTCGACGCGAGCAGTGGCTTGAGCCCACCTGTCACCCCCACCCAACCGCCCTCGCCGGACCGAACGCACCGGCAGCCGCCAGGAACCCCCGGACGGGCGCGGCGGCGCCGGCCGCATCGCACACTGGCACCATGGCATCCGCGCGTACTCGGCACCTGGGTAGCGATCGGCTTTGGCGCCCTCTGCGCCCGTTTGCCGCTTTGGCTGCTGCTGCAGCTCGGCAGCCTGCTGGGGCGCGTGGTTTGGCTTGTCGGAGGGCGGCGACGCCGGATCACCGAAATCAATCTGTCGCTCTGCTTTCCCGATTCCGAGCACACCGCCGTCGAACGGCGGCGACTTGGTCAATCGACCTTTCGGCACCTTGGCATCAGCATCGCGGAGACCCTGGTCGCCTGGCTGGGCCCTGGACGGCCGCTC
>CAZVMA010000246.1:2191-4844 GCA_964628545.1 uncultured Pseudomonadales bacterium
GTGACGCTCGAGGGTTTCGACGAACTACGCGCGGCCGCGCGCAGCGGACGCGGCGTGCTTTTGGTCGGCGCGCATTTCGCGTGCATGGAATTCATTGGCGGTCCGCTCAGTCGGGCACTCGCGCTCGACGTGGTGTACCGACGCAACCGCAATCCGGCATGGGAGTGGCTGCAGGTGCGCGGCCGGGGGCGTCACTTTCGCAACCTGATCGAGCGTGACGATACGCGCGGGATCGTGCGCGCGCTGCGCAATGGACACGTCGTTTGGTACGCGCCCGATCAGGACTACGGCCCCCGCAACGCGGTGTTCGCGCCATTTTTCGGTGTGCCCGCGGCGACGCTGACCGCGACGTCCCGAATCGCGACGCTGACCGGAGCAGCCGTCTTTTTCATGGCCCAGCATCGCGATCTTGGTCGCCGCCGCTGGCGCGTTCAGGTCTATCCCCTGCCCGACTTACCTACCAACGCGCCAGACGCGGATGCCAGGCAACTGAACCTGATCATCGAGACGGCCATTCGCGAGGATCCCGCCCAGTATCTGTGGCTGCACCGACGCTTCAAGACCCCGCCGCCGGGAGCGTCAAGCCCGTATTGATCAGCGCGTCCCGCAGCCGATGGATGGATGCATTGAGGGGTTGGGACGCCCAGTTGGCAAGCAGGCGAGCGACGTCCCGAGGGTCCCCGCCCCGGCGCTCGCGCATCGCGTCTAAATCGATCAGGCAGGGCGCGCCGTCTTCGTCGATCAACACATTGCTCGCCTTGAGATCCCGGTGCGCCAGATCAGCAGCGGCGAGCGACGCAAGCAGCTGGGCGACTCGTTCGGCCAACGCGGGACTGACCTGATCCCTTGTCACGCAGGCGGCGAGATCGTCTTGCCCTGCATCAGCCATGATCAGATACGCGGGTCCGCGCAGGCCGCGCCGGCGGGTTTCGATTAGCGCCAGGGGGCGCGCGGCCGCAATGCCGAGGGCCGCGAGCCGATGCCCGTTCAGCCACGCCGAGCGGGCTCGCGATTGTGGCGCGAGCGTGCGCCGCAGCGCGTGCCAGGCGCTCTTGTTGTTGTAGCGCTTGATGATCAGATCCGGGGGACCGGGAATCCGCACCACCGTAGCGGTGCGCCCAGCCTTGATGACCACCCCGCCCGCCATGGCCTGCTCCGGATCCTCGCTGAGCGACGCCGGAACGGCTGGGATCCAGCCTTCGGTGGTGGGCTCCCGCACAACATGAATACGAACGCCCGGTTGCTCGAGGTGCTGAAAGCCGGTCGCAGTACGCAGCGTCTTGCGCAGCAAGCGGCGCACGCGCTGCCGCCGGGCACGGGCTTCCGCCGCATCAATGGCGGGTGGTTCCGCGGCACTGGCCGACCGAAGGGCTGCGGCGATCGGACGCTGCGCCAGCACCCGGGCGCGGTCACGCGCGAACGAACGGGGCCAGAACCGTCGCCGCACACTGCCCGCATCGATCAGCACCAGATCGCCCGCCGCCACCCGGTCGGATGAAGGACCCGGATTGAAGATGACGACCGGGTCGGCGTCGTCGGAGCGTTCCGACTTCGGTGCGACATCAACTCGCAGGAAATTTCCGGCATGAGGGTCCGCGTGTCGGTAGCCCGAACGATCGAGCACGCGTAGCGCCTCGATCATCGCCTGTTGTTCGAGGGGATGCTTGAGATCCACGGGACGGGCATCGGCCAGCCACTCGAAGCCGAGCACGCGCCCGCCGACCTCGACGCGGTCGATCACACACGCCGGCGTCCGCAATCCAGCTGCAACAATGAATCGCCCACCCCGGAGTTCGCGCTGGGCCTGACGCCAGGCCCGATGGCCGCCGAACAGACACTTCAGGAATACGCGTCGCCCATTCCATTCCGCCGCCGCCGCCAGCCGGCGACCCGGCAGCCAGCGCAAGACCGCGGTCACCTCGAGCGCGCGGCCATCCCTTGCTGCCCCTCCGGTTGACTCAGCTTGAGTTGACTCAGCTTGAGTTGACTCAGAGGGGGTTGACGCAGATCGGGATGAGGCAGATTCCGCGGCTCCCAGATCCAGCGTGAATGGCACAGCCGGCGGCAGCGCAAGCCTGCGCAATTCGTCGAGCGTCACGGCGCGTGCAACCGCTCGTCGGGACGCCGCCGCGCTACCCGGCGCTCGAGTCGCAGAGCCCGGCGCCAGACCCGTCCCCACAGCGGATCGCTCAGCGCAACCCGGAGCGACACACCCGAATAGACGCGCACGAACCGCAGCAATTCGCGAAGCGAAGGCCGCAGCGCGCGAGCGGAGTACAGCAGCGCCGCCAGATCGTCGTCACGCCAACGGCGCGGCACCACGCGAAAGTGTAGCGCCCGGTGCAGATCGAGCACCGCAAGACGGACCACGCCCGCGGACCAGGCTGCGTCGTCGGTCAGCAGATGACAGAGATAGAAATCCCGGTGCACCAGCCCGGCATCGTGAAACCGACGCGCAAACGCGGCTAATGCCGGCACCAATCGGAGGCGTAGCCGGGGCGGCGGCGGGCATACGGGCCACGGCGCGGTCCGCTGTTCAAGATCGGTAAACCCAACCAGCGCATCACACAGCACGAACGAGATCCGCCGCGCAGGGTTGACGCCGCGCGCGCCGAATGCGGCCACGGTGGGCGCCGGAATTCCCGCGTCAGCG
>CAZVMA010000247.1:0-4832 GCA_964628545.1 uncultured Pseudomonadales bacterium
GGCGGCTTTCATGACGGCGGCTCTCCCTGATCGAAACTTTGAAGTGACCGGCAGTGTGCCAAACGGACCTGTCGAAAGCCACCGTGCAGGGTTTACCATGCGGGGCCCGCGTCGGTCGGCGCCGGACGGACCGGAGCAGCATGGTATTGGTGGGTCTCGGCTCGAATCAGGGTGCATCGGCGGCCATTCTCGAGGCCGCCGCAGCGCGGCTGCCTGCCTTTGCCTCGGGTCCGGTGCGTCTCTCGGGATTCTGGCGCACGTCCCCGGTCGACTGCCCGCCGGGCTCGGGCGACTTCATTAACGCCGTCGCGGCCTTCAATCCGCGCGCCGGACTGACCCCGGAAGCCCTGCTCGATGCGCTGAAGGCCATCGAACGCGAGTTTGGCCCGCGCACGCCCGGGGTGCGCAATGCGCCGCGGGCGCTGGATCTCGATCTCCTCGTTTTTGGCGCCGAGACGCGGGACACACCTGAATTCGTGCTGCCGCATCCGCGCGCAATACAGCGTCGCTTCGTGCTGGTGCCCGCCGCCGAAGTGGCCCCAGAGGTCGTGTGGCCGCAGACCGGTAGCACGGTGGGTGCGCTGGCGGCGGCGCTGGTGACGGACGAGCGTCTGGAGCGACTGACCGCCGATGGCCCGGAGTAAGCTCGTCAGCGCCATGGCCTCTGCGGCCCGCAGAAGGCCCGTGCTGACGCGGGCGCTTGGGTTGTTGCTGGTGATGGCCGGCCTGTCGCTACCTGATCAGGCGCGCGGCTATGAGGCCGAGATTCATCGGGAGATCACCTACCTCGCGGCCAAGGTGCTGACCCGCTGCCTGGCGGACGCCCCGGCCGGTGTCGGCGACACGCCGGCCGAGCCGCTGTTCACGCCGCTCGAGATCCGGGCCGTGGCGAACGCCGGCGCGCGTCATGCCGGCGGGGGCAGCTGGGGTCGTCCGTTCCGTTGGCAGTACTACGATCCCCTCGATCGTCCCGGGGGTGTGGTCGACTGGGTGGTCAGCACCCGGTTCAACCCGGAGTTCGCGGGTGACATGGCGCGGCTCGCGCGGCAGCCCGTTCGCGAGCGGGCGCTGAACGTGCTGGGACGGGTGGTCGGCCACATTCAGCTGGTGACGTCGCCGGCGCGCACGTTGCCCGTATTTGCGCCGCGATTCTGGCGCGGGTCGCTCGGCGACCGGTTCGACGAGTTTCCGCTGCAGGCCACCGCCTTGGAGTCCCGGCTCGACGCCAACTGCGAGGCGCTGGAGCGGCTACCACCTGACCTGCCGGCCCTGCTTGCCGCCACCGCGGAGGAAACGCGTCGCGCCATCGACACGCCTGTGGGCAGATTTCCCGCCACCTGGGCGGATTTCTGGTCGCCGCCGACTGCGCCGGGAGAGTTCGGCAGCTACGGGCCTGCCGGCAACAACTTTGGTCGCTATGTCGAGTTTCCCTGTGGGCCCAACACCATCAACCGCTGCGTGCTGATCACCGACGACCCGGCCTACACGACGTTCGCCGAAGCCCGGCACATGGCCGCGGTGCGGGCGACCGCGCAGGCGTTGCTGCTGTTCCACCGGCAGCAGTCCGGCGCGCTTTCGGCACCCTCGCAGCGCACGGAAGGAGCCGCCCCGTGAAGCTTGGCGTCACGCCCTGGGACTTCAGCGATCGTTCCGCGCCCGGTCTTGCCGACCAGGCAGCGCGTGCGGAAGCGCTGGGCTATCAGTCGCTCTGGATCCCCGAGAGCCATTTTGGCGCACAGGCGATCCCGGAGCCGTTGCTGTTGTTGGCGGCGATGGCGGCCGCGACCCGCCGCATTCGGCTTGGCACCACATCCTTTCTGCTGACGCTGCGTAATCCCGTGCAGGCCGCGGAGCAGGTGGCCGTGCTCGATCAGCTGTGTGGTGGACGCCTCACCCTCGGCGTGGGGCGCGGTTATGCCGCTCCGGTCCTGCGCGCATTCGAGGTGGATCCGCGTTCGAAACGCACGCTGTTCGAGCAGCGGCTGGCAGAGATGCGCCGAATGTGGTCGGGCGGGCCGATCACCGAAGACGGCGCGACGGAAACGCTCGAGCCCTTGCCCGCCCAGCGACCGCACCCGCCGATCTGGGTGGCGGCTTTCGGTCCAAAGGCGCTGGAGCAGGCGGGGCGCTTGGGTTTGCCCTACCTGGCTTCTCCGGTCGAGACGCTCGTGGAACTGGAGCGCAACTATGCGCTTCATGCCGCAGCGGCGTCGGCAGCCGGGCATCCGCCTGTTGCCACCATCCCGGTGATGCGCACAGTGTTCGTCACCCACGATGCGCGCGAAACAGCCGATGTGCAGGCACGCGTGCAGGCGGAGGCGGAACGATCTGGTCGTCTAGCGGCGGGCGCGCGCGTAGCCGATTGGGCCTTGATCGGTGAAGCGTCCGAGGTCCGCGAACTGGCCGGCGAATACCGGCGCCGGCTGGGCGTGACCGAACTGATCGTGACGCGGCTGCGCGTCAGTGGCGTCCCCGCCCTGCGCATGGCGGCCAATGCCGCGGAGGCGCTGGCCGCATTGACCTAGAGCAACGACCTAGAGCAACGCAGGCTAGGTTGCAGGATCTACGCTCTCCTAGCGCTCCACCTGCCCCAGATTGGCGTGCAGCACGGCGCCGTTGATTACCGGATTGTGCGCGCTCCACCAGAGGGTCTCGGCAATTTCTCGGGGCTCGATCAGGCGACCGAAAGCCGACATGCCGCTGATGGCGCCCATGGCGTCTGGCGGCACATGCGTACGCAGCATTTCGGTGTCCGTGAAGCCTGGGCAGACGCAGGCCGTGTGAATGCCGGAGCCGGCCAGATCCTGGCACGTCGCGCGCATCATGCCGATCATGGCGTGCTTGCTGGTGACGTAGGAAAAGCTGCCCGGCACCGCCTTGTCGGACAGCGTCGAGCCCACGTACAGGATCGAGGAACCCGCCCGCATACGCGGCAGGGTCCAGGCGTTCAGCGTGTTCGGGGCGACCAGGTTGACTTCAAACACCGCGCGCAGATCGGCGCTGTCGGTGGTGCCTGCGGTGTCTTTCAGCATGCGTGCGGCGTTATGCACCAGCGCGATGCGGTCCGCGCCGGATAGCAGATCCGAGAGCGCGGCCTCGATGCCCGGCAGGAACGCAGGGTCGCCGAGATCGGCGGCGACGTGGTGCACGCGCGTATCCGGGCACGGGCGGCGCGACAGGTTCACCACGCGCCAGCCGGCCTCGAGAAAGCGCTGTGCGGTGGCAAGACCGATGCCGGCACTGGCGCCGGTGATCAGCAGGCAGTTCATGCGGTGGTTCCCCTCTCGGATGTCCAGGTCGCGCCCGCCCACTGGCCCGGGCCGGACGATACCCGGATCAAGATGCGCGTAATCGCCAGCGCGCGGATGGCGGCATCGGCGCGCAGTTCATGCAGAAACCACGGCGCCAATTCCTCGACCGTGATGTTGCGCACCGGCAGCGTCAGCACGTCCCTCGGCAGGAACGGAATACGCTCGGCGCCGAATCGTGCGACGAGGTAATCGTCCTCCTGCGTCAGCAGCAGGTGTGGCGACTGCGTTGGCAGCAGCACCTTTTCGTCCAGCTGGTCGCACAGCGCCGCCAGCCGGGTCTTGAACACGTTGTAGTCGAATGCCAGCCCATCGTCGCCGATGGCGCTGTCGACCGTGGCCGTGACGTAGAACGTGTGGCCGTGCAGGTCCTCGCGCTCGGTCGCCGAAAAAATGGTGAAGTGCGCGGAGTTGAAGTGCAGGTAGTCCTTGCTGATCTCGATGGTGGTGACGGTCGGGTGCGTCATGTCCGATGACGTCATGCGGCCAGCGTTTGCAGGTCGACGGTCGGGTCGGCGAGCCGGGCCGGATCGACCTGCCGGCCAATCAGCTGCTTGCACACCATGAATTCCTTCGGGCTGTTCACGGCGTCTACGGCCACCACGGCGCCGCCCTTCAGGTAGAACACGGCGAACTGGTGGCTGGTTGGGTCACCGCGCATGACTTCAGCGTCGCCGTCGGCGGAAAAGCCCACCATTTGCAGCTTCAGCTCGTACTGATCGGACCAGAACCAGGGCATGCTGGCGTAGGTCTTGTCGCCGCCGCACATGTTGGCGGCCGCGACGCGCGCCTGCTCCATGGCGTTCGGCACTGACTCCAGCCGCAGCCGGCGCCCGAGCAGCGGGTTCGGGTGGTTGGTGCAGTCGCCCGCCGCGTAGACGTCGGCGGCGGAGGTGCGGCAGTGCTCGTCCACCACGATGCCGTTGCCGCAGGTGATGCCCGCAGCTTCGGCGACATCGACGTTGGGGATGATGCCGATGCCGACGATCACCAGATCCGCGGGGAACTCGCGGTCACCGCACAGCACAGCGGCCACGCGACCGTTACCCCGGAAGCCGGTGACGCCGGTGCTGGTGTGCACGTGTACGCCGCGCGATTCGTGCAGCTGCTGGTAGTAGGCCGACATCGTCGGCGTGGTGACGCGCTGCAGGATGCGGCTCTCCATTTCCAGCACATGCACTTCCAGACCGGCCGCAACCGCAACCGACGCCACCTCTAGGCCCACATAGCCGCCGCCCACGATGACCAGCTTGCGGCCGGGCGCCATGTCGGCGCGGATGCCGTCGACATCGGCCATCGCGCGCAGATAGTGAATGCCCGCGAGATCGCTGCCCGGAATCGTGAGCCGGCGCGGCCGGCCGCCGGTGGCGATCAGCAGTTTGTCGTAGGCGACGGTGTCGCCCGCGCTGGTGGTGACGGTATGTGCGGCGGTATCGATCGCCGTGGCGCGCACGCCGAGCCGCAGGGTGATGTTCTGATCGGCGTAGAACTTGGCGGGGCGAATCTGCACCTTGTCCAGCGACT
>CAZVMA010000248.1:0-4791 GCA_964628545.1 uncultured Pseudomonadales bacterium
GCCGTCCCTGTTTTCGGAAAAGATCCGGCTGATGCTGGGCTATCTCGGCTTGCCGTGGCGCTCGGTGATCATCCCGAGCATCATGCCGCGACCGCTTTTGATGCCGCCGTCGGGCGGCTATCGCAAGACGCCGGTGCTGCAGATCGGCGCCAACGTGTACTGCGATTCGCGCATCATTGCGCGCGGGCTGGCGCGCCATGCCGGTGATACCACGCTATATGCGCACGGTTTCGCAGCGCACAGGGTTGCCGACTGGGCCGACAGTCATCTGTTCTCGGTCACCGTAGCGCTGAACTTCTCGCCGCGCGCGGTGGCGGCCATGATGGGCAGTTTCCCGCCGGATGAAGCCGCCGCGTTTCAGAAAGACCGCGCCGAGCTGGTGAAGGGTGCGCCGCCGATCGCGACGCTATCGCCGGACGCCGCGCTCGCCAGCCTGCAGCACTATCTGAATGAACTGAACGCCAGCGTGGCGCAAGGCTTTCTGTTTGGCGATACGCCATGCATTGCCGATTTCTCCGTGTACCACTGCCTCTGGTTTGTGAACAACAACCCGGTGAACGCGCTGCTGCTCGACGCCTATCCCGCGGTACGCGATTGGATGGCTCGCATGGCCGTCTTTGGTCACGGCGAAGTGACGCCGGCTGACGGCGCCGAGGCGCTGGCTCACGCGCAGACTGCAACCCCGACCGTGCCGCCCGTTCAGAACGTGCTGCCGGAGGGCTGGGCGCTGGATGAGCCGGTTGCCGTGACGCCGGTCGACTACGGGCGTGTCCCTGTCACCGGTCGCCTGGTGGCCTGGTCGCGCGAAGAAGTGGTGATTGCGCGCGAAACGCCGGAGACCGGTCCGGTGTTCGTGCACTTTCCGTCGTCCGGGTTCGAAGTGACCCGCGTCCGGGCAGACGGCTGACGTGGGCGGTCGCCTCGAAGGGCGGCGCGCATTGGTTACCGGCGCCAGCAGGGGTATCGGCCTCGCCATTGCTGAGGCCTTTCGGCGGGAAGGTGCGCGCGTATTTCTCGTCGCGCGCGACCCGGACCGGCTGAAGCAGGTTGCCGCGGCGCTCGGATCGCCGTCCGAAGTGGCCTGGCTCGCCTGTGATCTGTCTGACGTGTCGGCCCTCGAGACTCTCTTCGAGGCTGCGGCTGCGTGGGCTGGCGATCTGGATATCCTCGTCAACAACGCGGGTATTCATGTCGGCCGCCCCTTCACGGACTACCGGCTGGAGGAATTCGACCAGGTGATGAACACCAACGTCCGCTCGGTATTTCGCCTGATGCAGCTCGCGATCGTGCACATGCGGGCCCGCGGAGGCGGCAAGATCGTCAACATCTCCTCGACGGCAGGGCGATTCGAGAGCGCCAATCAGGCGGTTTACAACGCGTCCAAACACGCATTGAACGGCCTGACCCTGTGCGCCGCACTGGAGAACGCGCCACACGGTATCTGCATCAATGCCATCTGTCCGGGCATGGTCAGCACGGACATGTGGGACAGCTTCGTGCGCGAAGCGGAAAGCCGGGGGGTTCAGGGCGACGTGCTGCGTCGGCAGGTGGAGGCGCGCATTCCGCTCGGTCGATTCGTTGAGCCTGAGGAGGTGGCGCACATTGCGGTGTGGCTCGCCAGTCGCGAAGCCGACGCGATGGCCGGCCAGCTGGTGACGATTTCTGGCGGCATGCGCATGGGCTAGCCGCAGCGGTATTCGTTTGTCGCGGAGAGACCGTCTGCTTCAGACGGTGCGGCGGCACCATCCGCTCAAGGCACTGACCCAGTCGGGCCGGTCGTTCAGGCACGGCACCAGCGTGAAGGACGAGCCGCCTGCGGAGAGGAACGTCTCTCGGCCCGCCATGCCGATTTCCTCCAGCGTCTCCAGGTTGTCCGCGACGAAGGCCGGACACACGACCACAAGATCGCGGACGCCCTTGTCGGGCAGCTCGGCGAGCACGTGATCGGTGTAGGGCTTCAGCCACGGCTGTCGACCAAGGCGGGACTGGAAACTCATCGACCAGACGGCGTCCTGCAGCCCCAGGGCCGTCGCAATGGATGCGGAGGTGCGTCGACATTGGTGGCGGTAGCAGGTGTCGTGCGCGGGCGATGCTGTCTCACAGCAGTTGTCGGACTTGAGGCAGTGGGATCCGGTCGGGTCGGCTTTGGTCAGGTGGCGCTCCGGCAGGCCGTGATAGCTGAACAACAGGTGATCCCACTGCACCGGCAAGTGCGCCTGCACCAGGGACGCCATTGCGGCCACGTAGTCGGGTTCGCGGTAGAACGGCGGCAAGGTGCTGATCTTCAGGTCTGTCCCGGCCAGCTCGCGCACGCGACGATCGGTGGTGGTCCACGTGGAATCGGCAAACTGCGGATACAGCGGCACGGTGAGAACTTCGGTCACGCCCGCAGCGCGCAGTTCTGCCAGACCAGCCGCGATGGATGGCTCACCGTAGCGCATAGCCAGCGCGCAGGGCATGTCGAGCGCCGCCGCGGCATCGCTTTGCAGCACTCGACTGTAATGCAGCAGGGGTGACCCAGTGCCGGGCCCGGCCGCATCCCAGATCTTGTGGTAGGCCTCAGCGCTGCGTTTGGGCCGGAACGGCAGGATGAAGCACGACACGATCATGCGCCGGATGGGCCAGGGGACATCGACCACCCAGGGATCCATCAGAAACTCGCCGAGGTAGCGGCGCACGTCCGCGACGGTGGTCGAGGCGGGCGTGCCAAGATTGACGAGCAAGATGCCGCGGGTCACGGTGAGGTTCCTGTGCAAACGCGTGGTTCGGGTCGCCAGAGCATCGACGAGGACGAGGCCGTGCGGCCGGTACTGCGTGGCATAGTGCCTCCGACCGCGCGGTTGCGATAGTATCCGCGCTCCTTCGTGAAGGCATGCTCACACCGTGGCAGGTCAACCCGCGGCAATCATCATCGACTACGATGCCGGCAACCTGCGCAGCGTGCAGCGCGCCTGTCGCGAGGTGGGGCTCGAAGCCGCCATCAGCGCCGACCCCGATGCTTTGCGGCACGCTGACCGCATCATTTTTCCGGGTGTGGGTGCTGCCGGGCCCGCGATGCGCAGCATCACGGCGCGCGGTATCGACACGGCGCTGCGCGAAGCGATCGCGCGCGGGGTGCCGACGCTTGGTATCTGTCTCGGCATGCAGATCTCCCTCGACTACAGCGAAGAAAACGACACCAAGACACTGGGGTTGATTCCCGGTCACGTGCGACGATTCCGGTTCGATCGACCGACGCTCAAAATTCCGCACATGGGCTGGAATGAGGTGCGAGTCGTCAAGCCGCATCCGCTGCTCGCTGACGTGCGGCCGGGGGACGAGTTCTACTTCGTGCACGGCTATTACCCGGAGCCCGCTCGGGCGGACGACATATACGCGGTCAGCGACTACGAGGTGGAATTCGCCTGCGCGCTGGGTCGCGACAACTACTTCGGCATGCAGTGTCACCCGGAAAAGAGCGGTCGGGTGGGTCTTGGCGTGCTTGCGCGTTTCGCGCACTGGGACGGCACATGCTGAGCAAACGCGTCATTGCCTGCCTTGATGTCCGCGACGGCAAGCTGGCGAAAAGCGTCCGTTTCGTGGACACGAAGGACATCGGCGACCCGGTCGAGAAAGCCCGCGCCTACTATCTGGACGGCTTGGATGAGCTGGTGTTTTACGACATCACCGCATCCAGCGACCGGCGCCGGATCATGCTGGACGTGGTCGAGGCGGTCGCGGAGCAGGTGTTCATCCCGCTGTCGGTAGGCGGCGGGGTGCGCTCGGTCGGCGACGCCACCGACCTGCGTCTTGCGGGGGCGGAAAAGATCAACGTCAACTCGGCCGCCGTGCAGCGTCCGGCGCTGATCGCCGAGTGTGCCGACGCCATTGGCAACCAGAACGTGGTGCTGTCCATGGACGTACGCAGCGTCGCCCCCGATCGCACCTGTCCCAGTGGCTACGAGATCGTGATCAACGGCGGTCGCAAGCCGATGGGGGTTGATGCCCTGGCCTGGGCGCTGGAAGGCGAGCGGCTGGGAGCCGGTGAATTGGTGGTGAACGCCATCGATGCCGACGGCACGCGCGAAGGTTACGAACTGACTCTGACCGCGCTGATCTCGGAAGCCGTGCGCATTCCTGTGATCGCGTCGGGTGGGGCAGGCCGACCCGAGCACCTGTATGACGTGCTCACCCGGGGCAAGGCTGACGCCGCGCTGGTCGCGTCCATGGTCCATTATGGCGATTATCAGGTGAGCGGACTCAAGCGCTATCTGCATGATCGCGGCTTGAAGATGCGCATGTCCTGGTAGAACTGCACGTCCACGGAGAGGGACGGGAGGCAAAGTCGATGAAAGGGATCGTAGTCGCCGGTGAGCGCCTCGTCTGGACGGATGTCGAGCGCCCCGCCCTGGGTGTTGGTCAGGTGCGCATTCGCGTTGAGGCCACTGCCATCAACCGCGCTGATCTGGTGCAGCGCAGCGGCGGCTATCTGCCGCCACCCGGCGCGAGCCCGATTCTCGGTCTCGAATGCGCGGGTGAGGTGATTGAAGTGGGTCCCGGGGTCGGGCGTGTGGTGCCCGGCGACCGCGTCTGCGCGCTGCTGGCCGGCGGTGGCTATGCCGAGGAGGCCGTTGTGCCTGCCGGTCAGGTGCTGAAGATTCCCGCGGGTCTCGACGCCGCGGGCGCAGCTTCGCTGCCTGAAGTCTTCGCGACCGCGTACCTGAACCTGTACATGGAAGCGGGCCTTTCCACCGGTGAGCGGGTGCTGGTGCACGCGGGGCCCAACACGCACGGCGCCAAGGTGCCCATCAC
>CAZVMA010000249.1:0-4760 GCA_964628545.1 uncultured Pseudomonadales bacterium
GGGGAGCGTTTCGCTGTCTACCTCGGGCTCAGGAACGAGCTCGGAAACGGGCTCGGAACTAGGTTCGGAAACGGGGTCGGCAACGCGCTCGGCAATTCGCAACGCAACAGCAGCGGCGGCAACGTCGATCGTGATATCCCATCCGGACGCACGCGCCAGCACGGTGTTACGCGCCCGCACCAGCAACTCTCGTTTCCGCGCCTGTTCCTCGGGGGCAATCGCCTCCGCCAGCCAGGCGCTGCGATCTATCGGCGCGAGGCCGAGACGAAACGGGCCGCGACCACCGGCCCAGGGCGGATTGGCGAAAAACCGGTCCGGCTCCACGAGCCCGTCAACCGTCGTAGAAAAAGGGCGGGTGCAGGCCGATGACGCTGCGCTCGCGCGGCGTGGTCGCGCGCGCGATGGCCTCCGCTGACAGCGAGTTCGCGTGCTCGGTGAGGCGCAGCCGCTGCGCCAGATCTCGACGGCCGTAGTGAATCTGCAGAAAGAATCGCCCGGTATCACCCGGCCCGGTCGGCATGCGCCGGTGCCAAACATCGGAAACGAACAGCACCGCATCACCGGCATGTGCTGCCAGCGTCACCGGTCGCTGGCCCTGCCAGTCGAGTTCCGGGTCGTGCAGACGATCGCGCGGCGGCGGCTGACCGGAGCGATGACTGCCCGGGATCACCCCGGTAGGACCGCAATCAGTCGAGCAGTCCGCGAGATAGACATGCACGCCCACGGCAAATACCGGATAGGGAATGCGATCATCCCAGGGAATCGAAGGGTCGCGCGGAATGTGCGGGCCGGCATCCACGTGCCAGAACCCGCCGCCGTGCTGGTTGTCGCCCCGCGGCGGATTGCGCCAGCAGGTGTTCGCGATCACGTGGCAATCTTCGCCCAGCAGCGGCTCGAGCACGTCCAGCAGGGGGCGCGCTGCGCACAGCGCCTGCGCCGCCGCCGAGCGATTCAGCATTTCGTAGCGAAAATCCTCGCGTTCCTCCGGGGACAGGCGCGCGTTGCGCACATCGCCCGGCACGCTGGCTTAAACCGCCTCTGCCTCGGCGCGCAGCGATGCAATCGTGTCCGCAGCGAACGCGCCGGGAAGCAGCGCGTACCCATCACGCTGAAGCTGCACGCTGGCCGCCGGTGCCGGCGCATCCCGAGGTCGCAGGTATCCGCTCTGGCGGGTCAGCATGAGCACCTCATGTCGGGGTGGTGTCCGATTGTTGCGGTTCGGCGCCGAGGCTGGGCTTGTAGCACAGCATCACGCGCGAACCATCCGCGAGGCCTTTGCGAAAGCGCGGGCCCCACAGCACCCAGCTGACCGGATATTTGGCTCCGAACAGCGACAAAACGTGGTTGTGCAGGGCTGCATCCGTCACCAGTGACGCCTCCGCATCGAGGCTCGGCAGCTCGCGATACTTGCCTTCCGTGCGCGTCCACACGCCGAGGTCACCAATCCACAGTCGTGCGCGGGTGCGACCCGAACGCACCGCGCGCGCGCGCCAAGCGTCGGTTGCGGTCACCACCCAGATGTCGGTGCCCTCGGCGACAAACCAGACCTCGGCCTGGCAGCGACTTTCGGCGCCATCGGCCCGCAGCGGCGTGAGGTAGACCAGATCGGTTCCGGCGAGCAATTCAGGCAGCGCGTCGGCCGTGTCGGCGCCGTCGAGCCCGCCCGACTGGGCGTGGCCAGCAGATGGCCAGGCCAGCGCGGTCGCCAGCGTTCCCGAGCCGACACCGGGCGAGATCCCCGACCAGATCGCCGAGACAGGCGCCGAGCAGGCTGCAGACAGCCCCAGCAGCGCGCGACGACGGCGCATGCCTTCAGACGCTCCGCGCCGCGATGCGATCGGCAATCTTGGCCGACCAGATTTTCGGGCCCTCGCGATGTACCGATTCCCCGCGTGAATCGACGGCCAAGGTCACGGGCATGTCCTTCACCTCGAACTCGTAGATGGCTTCCATGCCCAGCTCCGGGAAGGCGAGCAGCTTCGACCCGGTGATGGCCTTTGCAACCAGGTAGGCCGCGCCGCCCACCGCAATCATGTACACGGCCTTGTTGTCGCGAATCGCCTCGATGGCCGCCGGCCCGCGCTCGGCCTTGCCGATCATGGCGATCAGGCCCGTTTTCTCCAACATGGTGCGCGTGAACTTGTCCATGCGCGTGGCGGTGGTGGGGCCAGCCGGGCCTACTACCTCGTCGCGCACCGGATCCACCGGCCCCACGTAGTAGATCATGCGATTGGTGAAGTCCACCGGCAGCGGCTCGCCGCGCGCGATCATGTCGACCAGCTTCTTGTGCGCGGCGTCGCGACCCGTGAGCAGCTTCCCGGACAGCAGCAGGGTCTCACCCGAGCGCCAGGTCTGCACTTCAGCAGGTGTGAGGGTATCCAGATTCACGCGACGCACGTCGTCACCCAGCTCGAACGCAATATCCGGCCACTCGGACAGATCCGGCGCTTCAAACTGAGCGGCGCCGGAGCCGTCGAGCGTAAAGTGCACGTGGCGGGTGGCGGAGCAGTTTGGAATCACGGCGACCGGCTTGTTGGCGGCGTGCGTGGGATATTCCCGAATCTTCACGTCCATCACCGTGGTCAGGCCGCCAAGCCCCTGGGCACCGATGCCGAGCGCATTCACCTTCTCGTACAGTTCCAGCCGCAGTTCCTCAAGATGGTTCCGCGGGCCGCGGGCGATGAGGTCCTGGATATCGATCGGGTCCATCATGGACTCCTTCGCCAGCAGCATCGCCTTCTCGGGCGTGCCGCCAATGCCGACGCCCAGAATACCGGGCGGACACCAGCCCGCGCCCATCTGCGGCACGACAGACAGAATCCAATCGACGACGGAGTCGGACGGGTTGAGCATGGCAAACTTCGCCTTGGCCTCGCTGCCGCCGCCCTTGGCGGCGACCTCCACGTGCAGCTTGTCGCCGGGCACCAGCTTGTAGTGAATAACGGCTGGCGTGTTGTCCTTGGTGTTCGCGCGTGCACCGTCCGGATCGGACAGCACCGATGCGCGCAGCACGTTGTCGGGAAACTGATAGCCCCGCCGCACCCCTTCGTTGATCATCTCGTCGACGCTGAGGTTGCCCTCCCAGCGCACGTCCATGCCGACTTCCACGAACACGATGACAATGCCCGTATCCTGGCAAATCGGCCGCTTGCCAAGCGCGCACATGCGCGAGTTCACCAGCACCTGCGTCAACGCGGCCTTTGCCGCGGGCGACTCCTCGCGCTCCCACGCGCTGCGCATGGCGCGAATGAAATCGACCGGGTGGTAGTAGGAGATAAACTGCAGCGCGTCGGCCACGCTCTGAATCAGGTGATCCTGCTTGATGACGGTCATGGGCACCCCGTGTGGACTATGTCTGGGACGCCGGCACTCGAACCGCCGACGCCATCGTGTCCGGCGCCGGCGGCATTGCCGCGGCGCTCGACCCGGGTAGTGTACTCGACGGTTTCCGCGCCACGAAGGCACGGCTGCCGCGGAGGCACAGCCGCTGCGAAGGCACGGCCGCCGCGGAGGCGCGATCAACTGCCCTGCAGGGATTCGCGTCGTTTAGCCAGCGCATCTCTGAGGGCCGCGTGTCGACTCGAGGTGATCGGGTAACCCCAGACCAGCAGCAGAGCGATGACGTACAACACCATGGGACCGGCCGAATAGAACACACGCAGGCCAAAGATTTCATCCGGGGTGTTGCTGCCCTTCGCGTCGAAACCGATCCAAGCCAGGCTGGTGAAGGCGAGGCCCTGCCCGACAGCGGCGATGAATTTCACCGCCAGCGACCACGCCGCGAAGAACAGCCCGGCCCGATCTTCACCGCTTTCCACTGCATCAAGATCTACGACGTCGGCCTTCATCGACGCAGGCAGCGCGCTCAGCGCGCCGGACGCTACACCCGACAAACCAAGAATCATCACCATGAGCCAGAGATCCCCCTGACCCACCAGCATGTAGGACACGGTGACCAGCGACATCATGGTCATGCCGGTCATCCAGGCCCGATGTTTGTCGATGCGTCGCGCCAGCGCCGCCCAGACCAGAATGCCAAGCGCGACGGTCGGGTAGTAGATGAGCAGGATCTTCGGGCCGGACGTGGTGTCGCCCACGACGTGCTGCATGAAGAACGGGAACATGGCGCCCTGCAGCACCGGCCCCAGCCCGACGATGGTGAACGCAGCGAGCAGGCGCAAAAACGGGCCGTTGCGGGCCATGACGCGCAAACCGGTCATCAGCGGCACAACCGATGCGCCGGCGTCCATGTCGCGATCCGGCACCAGCGCAGCGGCCAGCGCCACCAAAGCGGGCACAGCGATCACCGACACCACGGCGATGACGGCAAGGACCTAGCCCGGTTGGCCGCCGACACCGAAGATCTGCTGCCGCACCGCCGGGATCAACAGGAACGCGAACGAACCGAGGGTGCCGCAAAGCGTGCGCCAGGTCGTGATGCGTGTGCGCTCGTGGTAGTCGGGCGAAAGCTCGGCGCCCCAGGCGTAATACGGAATGTTGATCATGGAGAAACCGAGCCAGAACAGGATCAGCCAGCCGGCGAAGTAGACCGCGGTGACATCCTCGGGCGGGATGAACAGATTCCAGCACGCCGCCGCGAACACGGGCGCGCCGGCAACGATCCAGATCTTGCGGCGGCCGAAACGCACGCGCGTGCGATCCGAAAGCAAACCCACCGCAGGGTCGATCAGGACGTCGATCAGGCGCGCGACCATGAGGATCAGGCCGATCTGCGCCAGATCGACGCCGAGCGAAGCGTA
>CAZVMA010000250.1:0-2220 GCA_964628545.1 uncultured Pseudomonadales bacterium
ATACTCGTCGATTGCGGTGTCCGGTTCGTCCGGACCCGGCGCTTCCTTCAGCGCAAACCCGAGCCCGAACACCGTACGCGACATCTCCCACATCGGGAAGCGGACGCCAATGCCGGGCGCAAGCTGATTAGTGCGCATGAGCGCCAGCGTCTCCGGGCGCAGCAAGCGTACGCCGGCCCAGCTGCCACCGCTGACAATCACCTTCAGAAAAGTAAGGTAATCGCTGACGGTTGATACCAGACCGCCGCCACCGGACAGGAAAGATCGCGGCTGGCTGTAGGTGCCCGTGTAGGGGTCGTCCGCCTTCACCAGCCCACCTTTCATCGGTGTCAGCAGGTCGACCGGCGCATACATGGTGACAAAGCGGTCCTGTTTTTCCGACGGAACGTGAAAATCAGTGTCCACCATGCCGAGCGGGTCGAAGATGCGGGCCTTCAGGAAGGCGTCGAACCGCTGTCCCGAGAGCACTTCGACCACGCGCGCCGCGACATCGGTTGCAAGGCTGTAGCGCCAGCTGCTGCCCGGCTGGTAGGCCAGCGGCAGACGCGCGAGCCCGTCGCACAGGGTCTCGAGCGTAGCGTCACCGCCTGCGAGCGGATTGACGCCCGCGGCCATATACGCCTGATCGATGATCGATTGCGGCTCGATGAAGCCGTACGACAAGCCCGCGCTGTGCGACAGGATCTGCCGCAGCGTGATGGGCGACTGCGCCGGCTCGACGTCGCTTACCGAGCGCGCGTCGGGCCGAAGCACCTCTGGGTGAGCAAACGCGGGCAGCACCTCGGCGAGCGGCTGGTCCAGCGTAAACCGGCCCTCCTCGTACAGCATCATCAGCGCAACGCTGGTGACGATCTTGGTGTTCGAGTACATGCGGAAGATGGCGTCCTCGCGCAGCGGACGCCGGCTCTCAAGATCCATGTAGCCGAAGGTTCGATAGTCGACCACCTCCGTGCCGCGCATGGCGAGCGCAACACAGCAGGAAAGGATGTTCTGGTCGATGTACCACTGCATGCGCTCATGAAGCGCGCCGAAGTCGGCACGGCCGGTATCGGTCATGTCCGCATTGCTCCCCGTTATTGGAATTCGAACGTCAGACCAGCGCGCGCCGAGAGGCGACTGACCAGTGCAGAACCCATCGCTGCTGCCGGCGTCAGCACACCGCCCGGGCTGTCCAGGTCATCCTGCGCCAGACACACTGCGCTTTCCGCCAGCTTCTTGGCCGTTGAACCATAGCCGGGGTCGCGGTCGCCACGAATGCGCAGACAGAGATCCTGGCGCGGGGCCTGCGGATAGCGACCGTACAGGTCCAGCACGTAATACCCCGATTCGCGCAGCGCCTGGGACGGCCCTTCCCCCGGCTGCGGCAGGCGCTTACCAATGAAGCGGCGCAGCGCGGGGACACCGATCGCCGCCATGGCCGCGGCGCTCGCGGTGGCGGACGCAAACGCCAGCGGCAGGCCAAAGCTACCCCAAGGCATGACCGTGCCTTCTTCGTAGCGGAAATCGTGCCCGTACGGATAGCCGAGCAGCGCGTTGGTGCGCCGAACGACCTTGGTGTTGATGGCCGCCATGATGAACGGCGTCACCCATGCCCCGATTCCAGCGTCATACCAGGGAAGGCTGTGCTCCGGGCCGTCAAGGCCGCGAGCCGAACCGGCCGGATTCAGGCCGTACGGATCGGACATGACGGCCATGACTGCCGCATCCTGTTCCGCTTCGGAGAGCATGTTCAGCATGCTGGCGATGGTGCCGCCGCTGAAGCCACCGCGAAATTCCCGCGCCCGCAGCTGCACAATCGGCGCCGGTGCTCCGTGGCGCGCGCGCAGGGTTTCCTGCAGGTGCCAGGTGCCGATATCCGAGGGAATGCTGTCGAAACCGCAGGTGTGAACGATGCGCGCGCCGCTCGCGCGGGCCGCTTCGTGATGCTGGTCGATCATGCGGCGCATCCAATGCACTTCGCCGGTCAGGTCGCAGCAGTGCGTGCCCGCGGCAACACAGGCCGCAACCAGGGACGACCCGTACAGGGCATACGGGCCCACCGTGGTGCACACCACGCGGGTACTCGCCGCCAGCGCGGCGAGCCCGGCTGGATCGTCAATGGCGGCGACGCGTATGGGCAGGGCAGCCGCCTGCGGGCCCAACGCCTCTCGCACCGACTCGAGCCGACTCTGACTGCGACCAGCCAGCGCCCAGCGGACCCCGCCAGTCACGCCGTAGGTC
>CAZVMA010000250.1:2230-4419 GCA_964628545.1 uncultured Pseudomonadales bacterium
CAGGTACTCAGCAACCAATCGCCCGGAAAAACCAGATGCGCCCCATACCAGCACATCGAACTCGCGCGCGTTATCCGTCATCCGCCGCTCCCTCCTGCCACCACGCAAGGTAATCCGGTCTCATCGTTCCGTCGCCGCTGCGGCACTGTCGCATCGGCTTGCAGCTGCTGTAAACCACGGCTGTACGAACGCGCGCCGTGCGGCGACGATACACGCCTCCCACCAGCGCCGCGGTTCAGGTGGAAGCGGCGTTGCCCATCGATGCCGCGCTGTCGACCCCGCATCAGACGAGCAACCAACTTGAACGATCATCCGAACGCCCAGAACCCCGCCGCCGCATCCCCAGGCACACCACACCACGCGGGCGAAACGCCCGCCGCACGCGAGGGCGCCGGCACTCGTCCCGGCTGGTTCGCGCGGGCTCTGGAAACGCCCTGGGAGGATCGGTCGGTCGTCATCGACGGCACACCGATTCACTACCTGTACTGGGCGAGCCCCGCAACCGATACCACAGCGGAACGCGACAAGCCCGGGCTCGTGTTCGTGCACGGCAATGGCGCGCACGCGCACTGGTGGACATTTCTGGCGCCCTTCTTCCTCGAGCACTATCGCGTCGCGGCCCTTGACCTGTCAGGAGCAGGCGACAGCGGTCGGCGCGACCGGTACGCGCCCGAGCTGTTTGCTGCCGAGGTCATCGGCGTGGCGGAAGACGCAGGCTTCGGTTCGGACACGGTGGTGGTCGGACACAGCTTCGGCGGCTTTGTGACGCTGAAAACCGGGCTTCTGTACTGCGATCGGTTGGCGGGCATCGTGCTGGTCGACTCGGCGGTGCGACCGCCGGACTTCAAGTGGGAGCGCGACCCGCGCCGCTCGCCGATCAAGCCCAAGCGGGTGTACGAGACGTTCGAGGAGGCGCTGGGACGGTTTCGGCTGATGCCGCCTCAGGACTGCCGAAACCAATACATCCTCGACTACATCGGCCGCTGGTCGCTGACGCGCGTGACCGACGGCTGGACCTGGAAATTCGACGACGGCCTGTTCCGCAAGATGGACTTCGGCATCGAGAACATGCACGAGGAGCTGGCGCGTTTGCGCTGCCGGGTCGGCGTGATCTACGGCGAGGACAGCTACCTCTTCACCCAGGACATCGCGGACTACATGTTCCGCGTGCTGGACGAATCGGTGCCGTTTGTGGGTATCCCGGACGCCCAGCACCACCTGTTCCTGGATCAGCCGCTCGCGTTCGTCAGCGCGCTGCGCACACTGCTGGCCGAGTGGCGCCATTCGCGCCCGAACCGGGTGCACATCTGAGGGGCGGCTCGTTCGCAGCGGCCGCGGCATTTGCTTCCGGCGTCAAGCAGGCGTCAGGGCTGGCAGCGTCAGGGCTGGCAGCGTCAGGGCTGGCGGCGTCAGGGCTGGCGGCGTCAGGGCTGGCGGCGTCAGGCGCGGGACCCGACGCAGCGCAGGGCTCAGGCGCGCACAGGTACCGGCAGGCCGTCGGCATCGACCGGGTCGACATTCACGTCCCGCGCGTCCATGGGCCGGGTCCACGCCGCGAACTCCAGCATGATGCCGTCCGGGTCGTTGAAGTAGATGGACCGCACAAAGGTGCTGGGCGTGATCGTGCCGCTTGCCTGCATGGGTGATTCGTCGTGATTGACCACCGGCGTGCAGGGAATGCCCGCGTCCGTCAGCTTGCGCTGGTACTCGTCGATGCGGTCCGCAGCCACATTGAATGCCACGTGATTCATCGACGCGTGCGCGGTCGTCAGCGAACCGCGGCCGATCACGTGCGCCGGATGCGTGACGCCGGGCACGCTCGCCGGCGCATCCGCGAACCAGAAAAACGCCAGCGCGTCGCCGTTACCCACGTCGAAGAAGAAATGCTGGCCGCTGCCGCCCGGCAGGTTGATGGTCTTGATCAGGGGCATGCCGAGCAGGCCAGAGTAGAAATCGACCGTGCGCTTCATGTCCTTGCAGACCAGCGCCAGGTGATTGATGCCCTGGATGTCGAATTTGTCGTTGCGTTTCGGCGTGGTCACGTGATCTTCCTGCAGCGGCGCGGGCAGCAGACTATCCGCCCCATATTTCCGGGGTGTCAAGCGCTTACCGGTCCGCCCTGCGTCGCCGGGCCCGAGGGGTCGGGCACGCAGCCAACCAGCGCTACAGCGACCAGCCACCATCGATCA
>CAZVMA010000250.1:4429-4725 GCA_964628545.1 uncultured Pseudomonadales bacterium
CGGTGGTGTAGGCGGACTCTGCGCTGGCCAGATACACGGCCAGCGCGGCGATCTCGTCGGCTGAGCCCAACCGGCCCATCGGCTGACGCGCCACGAATGCGGCTCGGGCCGCTTCCGGATCATCGAACGCGTTGATGCGGTCCTCGAGCGACGGTGTCGCGACCGTGCCCGGGCAAATCGCGTTGCAGCGGATCCCGCGACCCACGAAATCCGCGGCTACCGAGCGCGTCAGCCCGATCACGGCCGCCTTGGTGGTGCCGTACACAAACCGATTCGGCACGCCGGAGACAGACGAG
>CAZVMA010000251.1:0-1028 GCA_964628545.1 uncultured Pseudomonadales bacterium
CTCGTCTATAAACCAGTCTGTTAATTCTAAAGATCCTAGGTCGTCAAAATTCGGATCTGAGGGGTAAAAAAATAGATCCACTAAAAGTATTTCGCTCTTATTATAGAACGTAATTACGTTAGTCTGCCCATTTATGATATAGTGTTCTATAGCCCTTAGCCCGCAAAGTTTAGCGACCTCAAAAAACGTCTGTAGGGTAGTTTTTTTAAGAGTATCTAATTTAGAGCGGCCTATGAGCCCCCGGGTACCTGGATACTTTAGCCGTCTCTGGATCTGCCAAAAGCAACCTAAGAAACTTTTAGACCCTCCGGCGGCACCCCCGAATAAAACGACCTCGGCCGGGCTCTCTATTACCAGGTGTCTAAGACATTCTAATTGTTTAGGTAGAAGAGTTACAGCCAACTGTCTCCGTCGTTATTATAAGTAGAGGTAGTAGGTGAGGGGGTAAAGTCGCTAATAGACAGGCTCAGAAACTTACCAGACTGGCCCTGTTTAGTCCAGGCGCTAAGTCTGTATTTTTTACCGGCTATCATAATAGTACCGTTTAAATCGGGCTGTTTATCGGAAGTCTTTTTATTATTTTTAAAAAGTATGCCGCTGTTATCTCTCTCCATATCTAATTAAGTTTAATTTTTTCTATAGGTAGGTTAGTTAGCCGGGTAATATCTACTATGTACTTAGCCTTTATTTTACCGGGGTTTTTTATCCAAAAGTCCACAGTCCAACGACTAACGCCCATGGCCTCACTAAAGGCCTTTTTACTTTTAAAATAGTCGTTTATTACCCTCTCTAAAGTTACTTTGTACATAGTGTAGGTTTTTCTCTACATTTGTGCAAATATAGTATAGTTTTTTCTACATTTGGACGCCTTGACCCGCGAAATAAATAAACATTACCCCGTTTGGAGATCACACGCCAAGGGGTTAGCCGGTGGCGACCCCGTTAAAGGTGACGACCTACTAAGTGAAACCATGTTAAAACTTTTGGACACAGCCAGACCAACGGCCGAGAGGTTAGCCGAGGAGGGG
>CAZVMA010000251.1:1038-4700 GCA_964628545.1 uncultured Pseudomonadales bacterium
TTGGTATTTTAACCGGTGCCTATATTTTATGGCTATAACTAAAAATAGCGCCTACAATAAAACGCGCCGGTTTAGTCAAATGTGGGACGCGGAAAAAACTATAGCAGACCTAAAAGACGAAACCTGGATAGGTAGTAGACTAGATACCGAGTATATAGACGCGTATACCGCCTTAATGGGGGAGGCTGAGGCTATTATACTGCGGTTATACTCTCAGCCCGGGTTTAGTTACCGTAAAGTAAGTATAGATACCGGCATAGAGGTAAAGGATCTGTATAAGTTAGTAGAGATAGCACTAAATAAAATTCGTAAAAATGTCAAAATTTCACATAATAGCCCCAAAGGAAGTAAGAAACCTGAGGCGGGATATATGCCAAGGGTGTAAACACTATAAACCCTTATTTAAGTCATGCGGGACGTTACTAGTAGGTAGAAAATTAACCCCCGAAGAGGCCGAAGAGGTTAAGGCGGCTAACCAGGTCACCCGGAATAAACAGACCTTTGAACTGTGCGGGTGCTTTATGCCCATAAAGTGGCGTATACCATGGGTTAAATGTCCTTTAGAGAAATGGGGGCTACATGGGTTAACAGAGTCCGAAATAGAAGAGTTAAAAGCCTTTTTAGATAGCCTACCTACTAACGTGATACCGTCTAAGGAGGTAACGGAACTGTTTACCTGGGCCGGCCGGATCCGGGGGACTAAGGTTACAACGTGCGGCGAATGTGTTAAAGGTATAATAGACGAAATGAGAAAAAACCTAAATGAATACTATGGAAAAAATTAGTTTTGATTACGACGGCGTTTTAGACACTACTAAAGGTAAAGAGTTAGCGGCCGAGTACATACTAAAGGGTATGCCGGTATATATCATAACCGCCCGTAAGTTATTTTACTCCGGTGAGGTATACTCTGTAGCCAAAAAATTAGGAATACCACTAAACAGGATCTATTTCACCGGTGGCCGGGATAAATGGCATACCATAAAGAGGCTCAAAATAACCAAGCACTACGATAATAACCCACAACAGATAGACCTAATTATAGAGAATACCGACGCCATGGCCGTAAAACTAAAAGAGACGCCAATAAACTAAATACCATGCCCATACCCACACCTAACCCCGACGAAGAGAAAACAGCCTTTTTAACGCGCTGTATTGAAGTTATAAAAAATGAGTACAACCTAGAGCAAAGGGTAGCGATATGTTACCGGGCCTGGGAAAACAAAGAAACTACCTAAAAAACGATATATAAAATGGAAGTATTTAAGTATATAGCCTGGCTAGCCTTAGCCGGTATAGGCTTAGGAGCCCTACTCTTTATATTAGAGACCGTTAGTAATACCTGGAAACATGACAGAGACGAACCCCATGACTAAAATCTACCTGGAAGTACCACAGCCAGAACAGGAGGGAGTAAAAACGGTTAAAGTTATAGCAACTTACGACGGCCCTAAAACCCCTGGCCTCTGCTCTGTGCTATGTACGTCCGAAATATTGCCGCTAGTTCGTTATAACTGGGGACAGGGTAACCTAGACCATTGGATAAATACAGAGGCTTATTACTACGACACTATAAGTATATTAGAGTATAAGACCCCTAACACCCATACTATAGAGATACGGCTAAAATACCCGCCGAGTATAACCTACAACGACTACCCCATATTTACCGGATCTAATTAGTCAAAATATGACAAGTCAAAAAAAGGACAAGACCGAAATAGGACAACTAGAGCCAACAGATACCGGCTATTACTTAGTAAACCTACCCGAGATAACCGGTAATAGAAATTACTACCCTATATACATAGGCCCTATAGGTAGTTATACCCAGATGATAGAGGCAACTAAAGCAAATAAGGCAGAGCACTACGTAATTTATTGGGACGGCTATAAGCAATACACGATACAAATGTGAAGAAATGTTAAAAAAGACTCAAAAGGCCAACGAAACTAAGTTAGACGCGGCCCAGGAATTAAAAAACGTCGAGCCGGTACTGCTACCCGACGACATAACGGCCGAGGATATAGAGAGAGTCCAGGCCGAAATAGACACGCCCGACCCTCGAGACTATAGCGCCGAGTGTAAGGCTATATTACATGGCTCAAAAATTAAGGATCCGTATAAGCGGGCCATGTTACGCGCCCTAGAAAAAAATTTAGGTATAGTAACCGAGTCTCTGAGGCGTACGGGTACCTCACGAAACCAACACCTATTCTGGCTAGAGAATGACCCCGACTATGCCGAGGCCTACCGTTCAATAGAAGAGATAGCGTTAGACTTTGCAGAGGGACACCTACATAAACTCATTAAAGAGGGGAGCCCGGCGGCTACGATATTCTACCTAAAGACCAAAGGTAAAAAGCGGGGGTATATTGAGCGGCATGAACTAAGCGGCCCGGATAACCAACCCATTATACAAATTATAGGAAATATATAAACCTAATTAGTTTTTAAATAAATGGCTATAACTATTACCATACCTAAGAATAACGCGGCTATAACCCTCCAACAGTTCGTATCGTATCAGAGCGGACGTAATGAAGTGGAGCGGGTAATGGCGGCAACCGGGCAAAGTAGGCGAGTAGTGGAGGGGTTTAAAATGAATACCCTCACCCAGTTAATAGATACTTTCGACAACGCTATAAAGATAGGGGTGCCTATGCACCAACAGACGGTAGTAATTAACGGGGTGCGCCTGGGCTTTATCCCGGATCTAAACGACCTGACACTAAGAGAACATATAGACCTGGATAGTTACGCCCAGGAGATCTGGAAAAAAGACGGTAACGACTATACGAACCTACCTAAACTAATGGCTATACTATTTAGGCCTGTTACGGATATATTCGGGAAATACTACCGTATAGAGCCTTACGATAGTGAGCGGGTACGGTATTACTTAGACGTCGTTAACTTGCTAACTATGGATAAGGTTAACGGTGCTTTGGTTTTTTTTTCGACTATTGTAAAAGAGTTAGGGCAAAGTGGAGCCGAGTGTTTAACGGAGGTACTGACGACGACGGAGAGGGAGACTATGGCATAGGCGCGGGGTTAGCCCGGTATGGGTGGCTTCATGTGGTAGAGAGTTTAGCGGAGAGAGATATAACGAAATTTAAGGCGGTGTTAGATAGTCCGGCGGCCGAGGTGTTTACTCACCTAACGTATATGGCAGACTATACAGCACTACAGAAACAAATAATACGACAGGCTAATAATGGTTAACGAGGTTAGTTATAACATAGTAATTGAGAGGCTAAAGGCTTTCGCTAGCGGGCACCTACTAATAAAACAGTTTACCCATGGAGACCCGGCTAACATATTTCCACTATTACAGGAGAGCGACTACCCTCTTATGCACGTAACACCTACCCAGGTAGCCTGGGCCCAGGGTGAGCGCTCCTATAGTTTTACTATAGTATTTGCCGACATACCGAGAGACAAAGAAACGGCGGCAGAATACCAACGCGAAATAGTTAGCGACTGTTTACGGCTAGCCGAGGATCTGTTAGCGGAGGTTAAGAACGGCGGGGTAATATTTGGCGACGACGTTACGTTAGACACCGGGCCGACGGCTACCCCATTTATGGCAGTGTACACCCATACTCTGACCGGCATACTGTTAACTATTGGGTTATCTTTCCCTTATAAGTGGTCA
>CAZVMA010000252.1:0-256 GCA_964628545.1 uncultured Pseudomonadales bacterium
GCTTCTGCGCGCCGCGTTCCTTTGCCATAATCCATGGCGTGGACACCGCAGTCCGCCAGCTCTGATCCGGCACGCCGCGATCAGGTCAAGCGCAAGGCGGGAGTAACTCAGTTGGTAGAGTGTCAGCTTCCCAAGCTGAATGTCGCGGGTTCGACCCCCGTCTCCCGCTCCACATCCCCCCATGACGCTCTCGCCCACAGAATTGGTTTAACCTGAAAGTCTGTACGCCGAAGGGGCATCGGCGCTCCCGTTGGTT
>CAZVMA010000252.1:322-4688 GCA_964628545.1 uncultured Pseudomonadales bacterium
CATGCGGGTAAGCGGATGTTCATCCGGCCGCACCGCCGTGCGGGTTGCGGCCTCATGCTCTACCGCCTTCATGCCGGGTCGTTCGGCAACGCGCGCATCGGCCCCGAAGTAGCGCAGCGATAGCGTACGCCGGCGTGTGCCCGGCACAGTCGGCCCGCCGCCGTGCAGAATCGAGGGGTGGAAGACCAAGACATCGCCGGGTTCGATGTCCCAGGACACGATGTCGAATGCCGCTCGATTGGCCTCGATATCCGGTAGCCGCGGCATTTCTCCGGTCCCGTACAGCGGCGCGGTGTCGTCCGCGGGATCGAAGCGCGACCCGTCGTACAGCACGCCTCGATGCGAACCCCGCACAAACTCCAGCGCGTTCGCGGCCGCCACGGGCTCGAAGGTAATCCACAGTACGGCCAGATCGTCACCCGCCACGGGCAGGTACGGGGTGTCCTGATGCCAGGGTGTTCGGCGCGTCGTGCCGTGGTCCTTCAGGAACACCTGCTCGTACATGAAGTGTGCGTCGGGCTGCCCGAACAGATCGGTCACCAGATCTGCAAGCACGGTGTTCTGCACCAGTGATCGGTATTGATGCAGCGCCGCCGGATTCGCCAGATCCTGATAGAACGTGCCGTCGCCATTCGCCGGCAGGCGTGAGGCGCCGGGGCCGGGATGCTCGAGGCTCCAGGTCCAGGCAGCCAGGGCAGCTGCCAGCGTTTTCGCGTCCAGAGCTTGCGGCAGATGAATGACGCCGTCGCGTCGATAGGTATCCTTTTGCGCTGCTGCTGTGCTCATACGGCCTCCCCCGCGTCTGCCGCCCGAGTATAGCCGGGCGCAATCGCGCGCAGGACCTGGCGTATGTCTCTGTCCCCCGCCCGCGCGTTGGCCCAGAATCGGGGGATGGGGGGCGCGCGCATCTATTTCGGTTGGTGGCTGGTGGCCGGGCTGTTTGTGGTGCTCGCGGTCAGCTCTGGCTTTGGCTTTTACAACATGTCGGTCTACATGAACGTGCTGTCCGCCCGGCATGGTCATGCGGTTGCAGATGTCTCGCTTGCCGTCAGCCTGTTTTTCCTGGTGGGCGGTGTCGCGGGCATGTGGGTGGCCAACCTGCTCGAGCGGCACGATGCCCGCGTGATCATGGTGGTCGGGGCCGTACTCTCCGGTATGGCGCTCGGGTTTGCGGGCAGCGTCACCTCGCTTTCGGGCATCTATCTGCTGTTCAGCGCGTTCGGGTTCGGCAACGCGGCCGTGTCGATCGTCACCTCGACAACCTTGGTCACGCGCTGGTTTCCCGGTCGCGATCGATCGATCGCGCTGTCCATTGCGTCGACCGGTCTCTCGGCCGGCGGCATTTTGTTGACCCCGCTGTCCGCCCGGATTCTGAACACGGTCGAGCTGGAGGTTGCGCTGCCCTGGTTCGGGCTGGCCTTTGTGCTGCTGATTGTGCCGATCACCCTGGCGCTGGTGCGGGATCGTCCACCCGCGCATGGTGCGGCGCCGGTGGATCCGCCGCCGGGCGGCGTTTGGCTGTATCCGGCAGCCATTCGCACCCGCTTTTTCGTGCTGCTGACCACGGGTTACCTGTTCGCCATGGCGGCCCAGGTAGGCGGCATTGCCCATCTCTACAACCGCGTGGAGGGTATGGCCGGGTTCAAGACGGCTGCGCTGGCGGTGCAGGTACTGACATTGTTCAGCATCACCGGCCGGTTTCTGGGCGGGTTTCTGGTCGCCCGCATTCCCATTCGCGGCTACACGCTTGGCAATCTGCTGGGCCAGGGGTTGGGTCTTGCCATCATTGCGCTGGCGTCGGATGCCACCTGGGTCGTGATCGGCGCTGCCGTATTCGGAGCCACGGTGGGCAACCTGTTGATGTTGCATCCGCTCTGGTTGGCGGAAGGTTTTGGCGTGCAGTCGTACGCCCGCATCTTTTCGCTCTCGAATGCCTTGACGGTGATTGGCGTTGCGGGTGGCCCAGCGCTGCTCGGCATGGTGTTTGACGCGTCTGGCTATCCGGTTGCCTACGCGGCCGCAGCTCTCGCGTCGGGCCTTGCTTTCGTTACCCTGCTGGCGGCAGGATCCGCGCCCCGGCGAGCCTGAACCGGGCCCGCCTGAACGCTACGGCCGCTGTCGGAGGTGAATACATGATTCGACTGTATGCGCTGCTCTGTCTGCTGTTGTCCGGTACCGCAGGTGCCGCCCTGCCGAGCGCTCTGCCCGGCGGCGAGGCGCTGCCCAGCCTGGCGCCCATGCTGGAACGCGTGACACCGGCGGTGGTGAACATTGCCACCTATACGACGGTGCAGGTGCGCAATCCGCTGCTTGAAGATCCGTTCTTTCGTCGCTTCTTCAACGTGCCGGAACAAGAGCGCTTTCGCCGCACCCAGAGTGCCGGATCCGGCGTCGTCGTCGACGCCCGTCGCGGCTACATCGTCACCAACAATCACGTAGTCGAGCGCGCCGACGAGATCAACGTCACCTTGTCCGATGGCCGCACGCTCAAGGCCGAGATGGTCGGGACTGATCCTCGGGTGGACCTCGCAGTGCTGAAGGTGCAGCCGGACGCGCTGGCAGAGATCGCCTTCGCCAATTCGGCCGAGGCGCGGGTGGGCGACTTTGTGGTCGCCATCGGCAATCCGTTTGGTCTGAACCAGACCGTCACCAGCGGCATCATCAGCGCGCTCGGGCGCAGCGGGCTGGGCATCGAGGGCTATGAGGATTTCATCCAGACGGATGCCTCGATCAACCCCGGCAACTCAGGCGGTGCGCTGGTTGATCTCGGCGGTCGGCTGATCGGCATCAATACCGCCATCCTTGCCCCGGCGGGCGGCAACGTCGGCATCGGCTTTGCCATTCCCGCCAACATGGTGCGCGCCATCATGGGCGAACTGATCGCCCACGGTGAGGTGCGGCGCGGATTCCTGGGCCTGGCCGTCCAGGGTCTGAACCCCGATCTCGCCGAGGCCTTTGGCGTGGAGAATCGCGACGGCGTGGTGGTGGTGGAAATCCAGCCTGACGGCGCCGCGGCGCGCGCGGGCCTGCGCCCGGGCGACATTATCGTGCGCGTGGATGACCAGCCGATTCGGCGCGTCACCGAGTTTGACGGCCAGGCGGCGCTCATGTTCGTTGGCGAACAGGTGAACATCGAGGTGCTGCGCGACGGCAAGCCGCGCACGCTGACGCTACAGATTCTGGATGAGCCGCTGGAGAAAGTGCCCGGCGAGCGTCTTGATCGTCGCCTGCTCGGTACCACGCTGCAGAACTTTCGCAACGATGCCGACGCCGCAGACAGCGCGGGCGTGCTGGTGTCGGAAGTGGCTGAAGACACCGTCGCGTGGGAGTCGGGGCTGCGGCCGGGCGATATTGTCGTCGCGTGCAACCGGCGCGGCGTGCGCAATCTGGACGAACTGCAGGAGTCGGTAGAGCGGTCGGGCGGCCAGCTGCTGCTGCGCGTCTACCGCGCGGGCCAGTATGGGTACATCGTGATCAGGTGAGTAGCAAATCGGCCGGGATACCGCGCGGGTGGCCTCGCGGTATCCCAGGGCCAGAGCGCGATCAGTCGAACATGATCACGCTGCGGGCGACTTCGCCGGTCTTCAGGGCATCGAAGCCCTCGTTGACGTCTTCCAGCCGAATGCGCCGGGAGATCAGGTCGTCCAGGTGCAGGCGGCCCTGCAGGTAGAACTCGACGAACCGCGGCATGTCGACCCGGAAGCGGTTCGAGCCCATGTTCGAGCCCTGGATCTTGCGCTCCATCAGGAACTCGGGCCCGTGCAGCTCGATGTGCGTGCCGACCGGAATCATGCCGATGATGGTGGCCAGACCGCCGCGGCGCAGCATCTTGAACGACTGTTCGGCCGTCTTCTTCAGGCCAATGGCCTCGAACGAGTAGTGCACGCCGCCCTGAGTCATTTCCACCACGGTACCGACGGCGTCGACTTCGGCGGCGTTCACCACGTCGGTGGCGCCGAACTTGCGTGCGAGCTCGAGCTTGGACGGCACCATGTCGACCGCGATGATGCGTGCCGCGCCGGCGATGGCGGCGCCGTTGATGGCCGACAGCCCAACGCCGCCGCAGCCAATAACGGCAACGGTGGAGCCCGGCTCAACCTTGGCGGTGTGGATCACCGCGCCCACGCCGGTGGTGACGCCGCAGCCGATCAGCGCGGCGCGGTCGAGCGGCATGTCTGGGCGGATCTTCGCGATGGCGTGTTCGTGTACCAGCATGTACTCGGCGAACGACGACAGATTCAGGAACTGGTACATGTTCTCGGACCCTTTGGCCAGCCGTGACGGCTGGGTGGGCGCGCGCTGCAGCTCGGGCTCCTGGCACAGCGACATGTGGCCGGTCAGGCAGTATTCGCAGTGGCCGCAGAAC
>CAZVMA010000253.1:0-4679 GCA_964628545.1 uncultured Pseudomonadales bacterium
GACCGGGGATGCTCGCGCACATGCGGTCGAAGGTAGCCGGATCGCGCACCGCGTCCTTCAGTGTCGGCTCACAGTTCGGCACGCAGATAATGATTGCGAAATGACCGTTGTCGCCGGGGAACACGCCGTATTTCAGGTAGCCCAGATCGCCCGCGCTGCGGTTGTCCCCGCGCGGCGGTTCGACCTGTCCCGGCAGCAATCGATAGTGTCGGGTGTAGTACACGATTTCCGCGTCCTCAACTTCCTCCTGCACCTCACGGCCGAGGGCGCGCAACAAGGCGGGAAACCGTGAACCTCGGCCGCTGGCGTCGATCACCACATCAGCGTGAACACGCTCTGGCGCCGATTCGTCTGCGCCACGGTCGCGTACATCCAGGCCCCGGGCCACCAGCGCCCCGTTCTCGGTTTCCGTAACCAGGCCTACCACGTGCACGCGATTGCGGATGGTGACGTTGGGTAACGTTTCCACGTAACGACGAATGACCGTTTCCATGGTTGCGCGGCGGCACAGCAGCACCCACAGGCGATCGTCGCCCGGCTCTGGGACGTACTCGGCCTTCAGCTCCTTCGTGAGCATGTCCTCGAACCCCACCCGACGCGCACCGGCGGCGTAGAACGCCTCCAGCAGGTCTGGATAGTTGTCGCGGATGAGGTTGCACATGCCGCCAAGAAACGCGTGCGGATGGCGAAACTGGGCGGCACCCAGTCGTTGCCAGCTGAAAAAGGCATCGTCGGCGTCGCCGGCGGGAGGCGGCGGGTCGCGCTCGAATACGGTGACCCGATGTCCGCGCGAAGCGAGCGCCAGAGCGGTGGTCATGCCGCACATGCCGGAACCGACCACCGCGATATCTTGGACCTGCGTCATTTTTTTCACCTGCAGACTTCCCTACATGAGCCGAACCGCGCGGCGCGCTGCCCAGCCCATCGGCTTGCGGCCACATTATCCCGATCATGCCGCGTTCCCGGCAAGCCGCCTGCGGCAGGATCGATGCGCGCGCGAACGCCCGTCTGGTGGATTCCAGATACTTCGGGACGACCGAATACGAACGTTGATGTTCCCGACAAAAGCATTACCCTCGACGGATCGCACTCCGGACCATCGCCATGATCGACGCCCACGAAGCCCTCGCCAAACTCAAGGAGGGCAATGACCGTTTTGCCTCCAACGTCCGCAGTCTCGATTCGCTGCTGAGCCACATGCAACGCGGCGCGCTTTCCGCCGGGCAATCGCCCTTCGCCATCATTCTCGGCTGCTCCGACTCGCGGGTGCCGGCCGAGCTGGTATTCGATCAGGGTCTCGGTGATCTGTTCGTGATCCGCGTGGCCGGCAACATCGTGGCGCCGTCTCAGATCGGCAGCGTCGAGTTCGCCGTCACCCGCTACGGCACCCCGCTGGTGGTGGTGCTTGGACACTCGCAATGCGGCGCGATACTCGCGACCATCGAGTCGCTGCAGACACCGAACCCGGAGGAGTCCAGAAATCTGCTGTCGATTGTCGATCGCGTGCGACCATCCGTCGAGACGCTGATGGGCACCGAGCTGAGACACAATCACGATGCGCTGGTACAGAGTGCGGTGCGGGCCAACGTCCGGGCGTCTGTGAACCAGCTGCGGCACGGTTCGCCGATCATCGAGGATCTGGTGGCTCGTCGCCGACTGCTGATCGTTGGGGCAGAATATTCGCTGGAGACCGGTCGGGTCGACTTCTTCGAGGGGGTCTCGGCGGGCGCGCACGCCGTCGGCACCGACTGAAACAGGGAGGGTTCATGCCTGACATCGCAGCTGCCACCTTATCCGCCCGATCAGCGTTCAGCGCGCTCATCGGTGCGGTCCTGCTCGGTCTACTGCCGGCCGTCCCGACGCGGGCATCCGAGCTGCCGCCGCTGCCGGTCGAAACTGCGCGCGTCGAGCGACTGAATAGCCCGTCGCCGCATTGGATCCTGGTGAATGACTTCAACGGGCCGGGCACCGTCGACAGCAAGGTGTATCTGTACGATGCCGACACCGGCCGCATGCTCGGCATGCTGTCGACCGGCATCTGGCGCAACGCGGTCGAGACGGCCAGCGATTTTGCCACCATCTACTCGCCGGAAACCTATTACGCCAGGGGCACACGCGGCGAACGCGTGGATGCGGTGACCTTCTACGATGGCCGCACGCTGGCGGTACGCGGGGAAGCCGTGATTCCGCCACGTCGCGCCAGCGGTCTGCCGCACCGCAGCTACAGCGGCATCAGCGATGACGGGCGCTTCGTTTACGTGGCGAACATGACGCCCGCGTATTCGGTCAGCGTCGTCGATACCGCCGCCGTCGCCTTCGCGAGCGAGATCGAAACCACCGGCTGCGCGATGGTCTACCCCACGGGCAACCGCGCGTTCGCAAGCCTGTGCGGTGACGGTACGCTGCAGAACGTGACCATCGACGATGCGGGCGCGCTGGTCGCGCGCCACCGGAGCCCGCGATTCTTCGACCCGGAGCAGGATCCGGTCACCGAGAAAGCCGTGCGCATCGGCAATGTCTGGTACTTCGTCTCCTTCAACGGCGTGGTGCACGCCATCGACGTCACCGAGCCCGTGCCCGCGCTCGCCCAATCGTGGTCGCTGTTCAGCGACGATGAGCGCGATCAGGAATGGCGCGTAGGCGGTATCGGGCTGATCGCCGCTCACGCCGATCTGCGCCGGCTGTTTGTGATCGTGAATCAGGACGGGCCGCATTCGCACAAGAACCCGGGCAAGGCGGTGTGGGTGTACGACATCGACAGCCGCAAACGGCTGCAGCAGATCGAATTGATCGAGCCCGCAGGCGCCATCGCGGTCTCGCGGGATGATGAGCCGCTGCTCTACGCCACCAGCATGGCGCTGCCGGCGATCTTCGTCTACGACGCGCGCTCCGGGAAACACCTGCGCACAATCGGTGGACCGCCCTACACGCCGACGTTCGTCCAGGTACCCTGAGTCCATTGTAGAGCCCATTGCAGAGCACATTTCATAGAGGACAGCGCATGAACTGGCTCGACCGCATTTGCACCCGCTGGACGCGTCAACTCGCGCAATCCGGGTCGCGCCGCAGCTTTCTCGGCCGCGCCGGTATGTCGCTTGCGGGGGTGGCCGCGCTACCTCTGCTGCCGGTGGCGCGCGCGTACGGGGCCAGCACTCCGCTCTCCGCTCAGCACGACGCGGCGGCTGGCAGCGAGCAGGGCGACCCGGCCAGCTGCGAGTACTGGCGCTACTGCGCCATCGACGGGTTCCTGTGCGCCTGCTGCGGCGGCACGGTGTCCAGCTGCCCACCCGGTACCGAAGTATCTCCCGTCACCTGGATAGGCACCTGCCACAATCCCGCCGACGGTCGCGACTACATCATTTCCTACAACGATTGCTGCGGGAAAAGCGCGTGCGGACACTGCGTGTGCAACCGCAACGAAGGTGACCGGCCCATCTATCAGGCCTCCAGAAGCAACGACATCAACTGGTGTCTCGGCAATACCACCAACGCTTATCACTGTTCGCTGGCGGTGGTCATCGGTCTCGGACCTGAGTCGAAGAGCTGATGGCGCCAGCTGCGCACCTTGCGGTATTCCTGCTTGGCGCCGTCTTGTCGCAGGCCGGCATGTCGTCTGCGGCGGCGCACAACCATCTGGCGCACGATACGGCTGCGGAAACGGCAGGGGGCATGTATTCGCCGCCGCCCTCGAGCGTCAGTCTGACCGGTCTGGCAGCATCCGCCACGGGGCCCTTTCCCAGCGACAGCCCCGAGTGGGCACGCGCACGCGCGCACTACCTGCTGCACTGCATGGGCTGTCATCGCGCGGATGGCGTTGGTACCGACAACCGAATTCCGGCGCTGCGCGATCGAGTCGGTTACTACCTCGGGTTTGCGGACGGTCGTGATTATCTGCTGCACGTGCCCGGGGCATTGAACGCGCCGATCGCGGACCAAGATCTGGCCAGCGTGATGAACTGGGTCATCGCGGAGTTCGGCGGTACTTCGACCCCAGACGCGTGGTCGGCCATCACGGCGGACGAGGTGACCCGAGCGCGCAGTCTGCCGCCGGTCGACGTCGACGCGCTGCGCTCGCGGGTGTGGGCTGTCGTCGCGGCCGCCTACCCGCACTCCAGCCCTTACTGAGGGCCGTCAGACAAACTCGACGCCGGCAAAGCTGCCTTCTGCACGCCAAGCCTCCACCACGCGGGCAAACGCCATGATTCCGGGCGCATACGCGCCGTTACGGCGAATCAGCAGGCCGTTCGGCTGGCCTTCGTTGTTGTAGTAGCCCGGCGTACACGCCTCGAGGAACTGGACGCTCATCACCGACGCGTCGATGACCTGCTGCACCCAGGCCGCCTCTGCCTCAGGCGTGCAATCAAAGCGCTTCGCCTGCCGGCTGCGGGCATGGCGCATGATGTCGGCAATGTGCCGGCTCTGGACATCGAGCACATGCGGGATGTTGGCGCTACCGCCCACCTGCGATAGCCCGATGATGAAGCAGTTGGGAAACCCGTTCGTCTGCATGCCGTAAAGGGTAGAGACCCCGTCCTGCCACTTGCGGCTGAGCGCAAGCCCATCGACGCCATAAACCTCATACCCCGCTCGCTGCTCGAGCGGCGTGCCGACCTCAAAGCCGCTCGCGAAAATGATGCAGTCCAGCGGGTACTCGACACCGCCCGCCACAATGCCGCGTT
>CAZVMA010000254.1:0-608 GCA_964628545.1 uncultured Pseudomonadales bacterium
AAGCACCATCACCCGACACTACGTCATCTGGAGCACACGCGTGGCGCTCATCGACCAAGACTGGCTGATTCACCACACGGCTGCCTATCACGAACATCCACAGCGCGCGCACGACTGGGACAGCAGCCCGGTCGGCGGCACCGGCATCGTCCCCACGCTGTTACTGACCACCATCGGTGCCCACAGCGGCCTGCCGCGCTCGGTGCCCCTGCTGTACCAACCGTGTGGCGAGGGCTATGTCGTTGCTGGCAGTCGCGGCGGTTCGCGCCGTCATCCCGCCTGGTTTCTGAACCTGCGCGCGACGCCTGCATGCACGGCACTGGTCCGTCGCCTCAGCTGTACGCTTTCAGCGCGGGAACTGGAGGGGGATGAGCGCGCACGGTACTGGCAGCTGCTGACCCGCTGCTGGCCGGCGTACGAGACCTATCAGGCACGGACAACCCGACAGATTCCAGTCGTTCTGCTGGCCCATTGCGCGCCACCGACGCTGATTGAACAGACCTGAGCCCGACGCACGGGATCAGGCGTTCGGCAGCGTGACGTGCACAACGTCGTGAACGTCGACGGTGACCGTCGGCAAGGGATGCAGAGTGCAAGTCTTGCCGGAC
>CAZVMA010000254.1:618-2311 GCA_964628545.1 uncultured Pseudomonadales bacterium
GGACAGATTGCGGCCGGTCGCGAGATCAAACTGGTATCCGTGCCAAGGGCACGTTACGGCTCCGTCCCGAACGCCACCGGCGTCCAGCGGCCCCAGCATGTGCGGACACTGGGCGGGAAACGCCCGCAATACGTCGCCACTGGCCGTCACCACGAACTCCCGCGCGCCTAACAGCACCCGCGCCGGCAGCACCAGCGCGGCTCGCGGACCCAGGGCCACCTGTCGCGGTGCCTGCGCGTCCATGCCGGGTCGTCGTTCCAGTTGTCGCGTGCGCTCGACCATCATGGCCACGTCCTCGTCGTACAGCTGCGCGTACAACCGGGCATAAGCCTCGCCGACACGTGACCGGGCGTCCGCCGGCACGCCGGGCAGAAAGAAATCGATGACGATGTCGACGCGCGGGATGGCGCCCGAGTCGCCCTGGCGTGGGGCCGGGGAAAAAACGTGGGTCCAGATTTCGTTGCCGCGACCCTCGCCATCGAGAACTCGCGTCACCCACCGCCGACACGCACGATCCAGCGTGAGCTCGATGACCGAGACGCCGCCCGTAGGGCTTTCGGTGCGCGCCCGCCAGCTGCGGGACGTTACGTTCAGGCACTCGATCGACCGAAACGCGCTCGGGTGCACCCAGGGCAAATGCTCCCAATCCAGCGCGTTCTCGTACAGTCGTTCCAGGTCAACCGGCAGCGAGCGACGGTAAGTGCCCGCGTGTCCGGTTGCCGACTCACCCATTGCAGGCGCGAATTCCAGCATGTTGCGTGACCCTCATCCGGGTTCCCGTCATCGGGACCGCATCATGCTCGAGCCGCCGCCGCGCGCAAAGCCTCAATCGCTCCGGCTGCAGCGCTCCGACCCGGTCGGCGAAGCTCAGCCGTTCTGGAACGAGCGGCCAGCGAAGCCACTGATCGAGTTGGCAACGGTGGCGGCGCGCATGCGCGACAGGCGCCGCGACGCGTCGATGGATTTCACCAGCAACCAATCCGGGTCGGTATGGTCCGGACCCACCACCAGATACGACACACCATCCTGCTGGAACACTTCACCTTCGAACCGGGAGTGGAAACGGGCATTCATTGTCTGCGGCCTCGCGTCATGTGTTTGCGACGGGGGCCATTCTGCTGAACTGCAGGCGCTTTGTTGTATCGCAATGACCGCTAGGTGTAAGTCGTTCCGCAGCGAGTTTCGGGCGTGCTGTGGCGTCACCGCTATTCTGGCACCGCCTCGCCCAGCGGACGCGTGAAATGCAGCCAGAAGGAGAATCCGAGGTACCAGGCGGGATACAGCAGGGACAGCCAGACATAGACCGGTGGCGGTTGCTCAACCCACAACAGGGCGAAGCACAGCGCAGCCCAGGCGCTGCCGGCGAGCAGGCCGAAACGCTGGCCGATCCGGTTTTTGCTGGGATAGAGGTACCGCGTCGGCCAGAAGGTCAGGCATGCCAGCACCAAGACGACAGCGGCGGCAAACCAGCCGGGCGGTGTCAACAGGTACAGATAGAACGCCACCACGTTCCAGTACGACGGAAAGCCCGTAAAATACCCATCGTCGGTTTTGGCGAGATCCGAACAGAACCCGTAGGCCGAGGCGATCAGCGTGAATGCCAACACGGGTAGCGCGACATCGGGCACCAGACCAAGGTGTCCAATCAGGCACACCGGCACGAACGTGTAGTTCAAATAGTCGATGATGTCGT
>CAZVMA010000254.1:2321-3118 GCA_964628545.1 uncultured Pseudomonadales bacterium
CGCCGTCCGACGCGTCGATCACGAACGCGACCGCAAGCCACAGGAACACGGCTCGCGGTTCACCCGCGCCCAATGCCCGCAGGGCCAGCAGCGCACACACGAGCCCCAGCGCTGTATACGCATGGACGGCCCAGGCCAGGATGACTCGATGATGCATGGCGCGACGGATCACGCTGGGAAGGTGACTGCAGAGCTTACGCCCGAAGCGGTGCTCGGCAACATCGCCAGCGGGCTTAAGCTTGACCCGTGGCGGGCGCGCACCGTCGCCGCCGCCGAACTACCCGAAACGGCGCGCGCGCTGCTTGATCACGCCTGCGGTATGACCCAGTCGCTGGAAGCACGCTGGGGTGAACCCATGACGTTGCACATCCATGCACAACGTCTTCTGAATGACCGCCTCTACCGCCTGGTCGCCCTGCGCGGCGCACACAGCGGACGCGTCTGTGAGATTGCCGCCATCCGAATTTGGCTCGCGCGGCTGCCGAACGGCATTCAAGATGGCGTTCGCGCGGGACAACACCCCTTGGGCCGCCTACTCGCTGACGCCGGCATCACCTTCGCGTCCCGCCCCGAAACCTTTCTAGAGGCGCACTGCCCTGGCTTGTTCGCGCGAGAACTCGGCCTTGACCCCGCGCGCGCGCTGCCCGGGCGGATCAGCCGACTGCACGCGGACAATAGCCCGCTGCCCCTGTGCGAAACTGTGGAACTGCTGCCAGAGACCTGATCGGGGGCGTTTCCCAGATCTTCCGTCTGCCGCACATCTACCTCGATGAACACATCATTGTCGCCGTTGCGGT
>CAZVMA010000254.1:3145-4652 GCA_964628545.1 uncultured Pseudomonadales bacterium
CTCAAACGTGTGCTGTCCGAGCACGGGTGCCGGACCACGCGGACCGTTGTCGTACCCGCGAATCCGGTAAGGATGGCCCGCGTAGGGGATGTGACCCATTTCCGGGTGATCGAACCAGCGATAGAAGCCACGATGGCGATACTGCCGATCCTCCAACAGGTTGCGGCTGCGCTGCACATGACCCGCAGGCACGCTGGCGGCCTGCAGTTCCGCCATGGCGTCGACAGGAGCACGGACACGGCTCCAATCGGCAATTGCGACATCGATCTCGTCATGTCGAGCCCTGCGGCCCTCCACCGTGCTCAGCCCCGCGTCAGCCGCCAGATCGGCCCGGCTGATGACACTGCATAGACGCAGCCACTCGGCGTCGGCGTCTACCCCAATCGCCACCCACTCATCATCGCCTGCACAGGGGTAACAGCCTTGAGGTGCCGCGTAGGGCGAACGGTTGCCCATGCGCGTCGCCGCCACCCCGTTCAGCTGTTGATCAAACAGCTCCGGCGCCAAAAAGTGCAGCGCGGTCTCGATCTGAGCAACGTCGAACCAGGCGCCCTGACCGGTCCGGCGGCGACGGTCGAGGGCCGCCGCCAGCAGCACGGAGATAAAGCGGGGCGCCACGGTGTCGGTGTACGCCACCCATGGGCCGTTTGGCGCCAGGTCAGGCCAGCCGGTCACTTCGTAGAAGCCGGCAATGGCGCCAGCGTGATAGCCATACCCCGCGAGCTGCGAGGCCGAGCCGGTCTGCCCCATCAGGCAGGTGCTGATCATGATGATGTCCGGGCGGATCTTGCGCACCTCGTCGTAACCCAGGCCGAACCGACCGATCACGCCGGGCGCGAAACTTTCAATCAGCACGTCCGAACGCGCGATGATCGCCCGCGCGATCGCCAGCGCTTCGGGTTTACGCAGATCCAGATTGATGCTCTGTTTCGAGGTGTTGAAGTCGCCGAAGAACTGGGAGCGATCGAGGCCCGGTATGGCGTCTTTGTAGGGCACGCTGCCGCGCAGCACGTCGGGGCGGGCTTCAGACTCGATGCGAATCACCTGGGCGCCGTGGTCCGCCAGGAATTTGCCCGAGATCGGCCCGACCCCTACCCACGAGAAATCCGCGACGGTAAGCCCAGAGAACGGCAGACCAGGCGCGGCATCAACGCCGGTCGAGATCCGCGCGTGGCGGACTGTGTCCGCCACGCGCGACGCTGCACCGTCGGCCAGTTCAGCGCGGATGTCGGTCGCGTCGGCATTGAGCGCGGGCGTTGCACGCCGCAGGGCAATGGCCGGCGCCGACGAGCGGGCCCAGATGCCGGGCGCCTGTACGGGCGCGTTGCTGCCAATGCCAAGCGGGTGCCAGTAGTCACGCTCGCGCATGTGCGCAAGATCCAGCAGCTCGGCGAGCGTGTTTGCGGGCGCGAGCGTGATGTCGCGGGACAGACCGAATTCAAACAGCGCGCGCTTCGAGCGTGTGGCGAAAAAACCACGCAGCAGGTCGCCGGCCTGATAGACGGAG
>CAZVMA010000255.1:0-4628 GCA_964628545.1 uncultured Pseudomonadales bacterium
CTTCCGGTGCTGCGATCGGTTAATCTGATCTATCGAATCAACCCGCGCCGCGCGCCCGAGCCGGCGTGTTTAGTATCGTGCGCCGGAGTCGCTCATGGCCCAACCCGCCCCAGCCCAGGGCCCCCGCCTGTTCAGCCCGGTTGGCGTTGCCGTGGCGGCGGCGCTCGGCTCGTTCGTCGCCGGCGTGGCCCTCGTCTGGTACAACTACCGGGTTCTCGGCTATCGCGAGCTGGCCATGCGCGTCGGCATCGCCGGCTGCGTGTTCTACATCATGTTAATCGTCGCGGCGTCGATGGCGCCAAACACGCCGGTCATCGGCGTTGCCGTCCTTATTGGCCAGACGCTGCTGGCCGGCTGGGCGGCCAAGGCGCTGCAGGGTGCGGCGATCGATTGGCACGTGAAGCGCGGCGGCGCGCTGCACGGTAGCGGCATGGCCGGGCTGGTCGGGCTCGGCATCGGCATCTTCGCCGCGGTGCTGCTGATTCTGGTGGGTCAGGTCTTCGATCTGCCGATCGGTTTACCCGCCCCCGCGCCCTGAGGCTGTTTGCTACTGACGCAGCAGCGCCTGCAGCCGCCGGTTGCGCTCGCGCTCTAGCCGCAGGGCCGCTTTAAGCTCAAGAATCTCGCTGCGAAAGCGACGAATCTGCTCGAGATAGCTTTCTTCAATCACGCCGTATTCGTCACGCGGCAGCTCACCGAGCGCAATCACCCGCGGGGCACGCTGGTGCGTAGCGGCATGCCAGCCGACGGACGTTTCAGGCGGCGTGTAGCCCATCAGGGCGTCCGCTGCATCGATCGACTCACGCCGGACTGTACGGGCATCGGCACGACCCGCGCGCGTGGCACCGACGCCCGCAGCGTGCTCCGGCGCCGCGCCCGACGCCGCGCCAGGGTAACCGTCCGGGGACCACGCCCGATCGCGCACCTCGCCAGCCGTGCCGGCACCGGAATTGTCCGCACCGGCGCGCTGATCCGCATCCAGCGGCGTCCCGGCGCGATCCGCCCGCGCGGCCGCTTGCAGGGCTTCCAGCAAAGCGAGATCGGGCTTATTCCGCACAAAGATGCCGGCCGCCGCCGGACTGAGCGCCGCATCGGCAGGCGCCGAACCTCCCGATGGCCGGCGGGAATCAAGACCCAGCCGATTCGTCAGCAGGAGGCGCTGCACCCGCCGGGCTTCGGTTTCGGTCCCCGAGACGGGTTCCCAGAGCCGCAAGGCCATCCACGGCACCGGACATTGCGCGCGACTGGCCGCTCGCAGCCCGGGTAAGCCCAGATCTTCGCGTTCTCCCGCGTGCTGGGCCAGGTATTCCAGCGGAATGTTGAACTGGGCGTCGATCGCCCCGGTGGCGTCCAGCGGCAGCAGGAAAAACACCAGCTCTTGCACCAGCAGGCCCGGGCCCAGGGTGGCATAAACGGCTTCAGCCGCCGCACCTGCGCGTGCCAGCAGAATCGGTGAGCGCGACTGATGCAAAGCGCGAAAGTCGGCCTCCACCCATTGCCCAAGCGCGCCGAGGCGCTGGTCATCGAGCAGCACGATTACACGATGCAGGGGTTCGCGGAGCCTCATGAGCCGATCGTTCCGGCCGGAAAGAGTGTCAGTAAATCAGAGACCTGACGTCTGCCGCGTGCGCTGCGTCACAGCTTTCGCGTTGACGCTCAGAATTCGTAGGCGTCGACCCAGGGGTGCTCCATATCGGCGATAACGTGGCCATCATCATCCAGCGTCCAGCCTGCGGCGGATTGCTCCGGATCGAGGTTAAGGGATACCCAGTCGGCCGCGACATCACGGCCGTTCATCAAATCTTCCAGTTCCATCTTCTCTCTCGGGCGCGATATCGCGCCTGCGTTCCTGTATTTATAGTCTTGCTCTGAATTGTGCCCGACACTCTGCAACCGGTTCGTGACGTATTCGTGAAGAATTCTTCAAAACATTGTGAGCGCATTCTGGTCTGCGGAACGCTCGCGTTTGATCTGATTGGCAGTTCGGTCGACGCGCTCGATGGCCACTTGCGCAACGTCAAGCTGTCCGAAATCGCCACCGGTTTTGGCGGTTGCGCGATGAACATGGCGTACACCCTGCGTCTGCTCGGGCACGCCCCGGTACCGCTGGCCTACGTCGGCGACGATTTCGGCCCCTACGCGCGTCATCTGGACCGTCTCGGTATCGATCGGTCCGCGCTGTTTCCGGTGCCGGGTTCGTCCTGCGGGCGCGGCATCACCCTCACCGACCCGAGCGAGCGTCAGTTCAGTGCCTTCCATCCGGGGCCTTCGGGTCTCGACCGGCTGGATCGGGATCTGCGAGAAACGCTTGCCGCACACGCCTTCGATGCCGCGGTGCTGGCGCCTGATCTGCCGGAAAAAATGCTGACCGCGGCGCGCCTGCTGACACACGTTCCGCTGCGCGTGTGGTGTCCGGGCCAGTACGCCGAGCATCTGGACGCAGCCACGCTGGCCGCCATGTTGCCGTTGGTCGACGTGTTGATCGTCAACCGGCATGAGTGGCGCGTGCTGCTGCGCGCCCGTCGGCTGCTCGGTCATGGCCCGACACGACACCGTTTGCCGCGTATCGTCATCACCCGCGGCCCCATGTCCGTGTGCCTCTTCGTGCCGGATGGCGGACACCGTAGCCGGTTCATCCGAGTGCCGGTGCCTCCGGTGGCAAAGACTGGAGCGGTGGATCCGACCGGCTGCGGTGACGCGTTCACCGCGGCGCTGACGGCGACGCTCGCCGCAGGGCAAGAGCTGCCGGATGCGGTACGCGCCGGCATTACCATGGCGCGCGCCTGCCTCTGCAGCGCGGGTGCCCAGGCCCATGCGCTGCCGCCGCCATGAATCCGCCGTTGGGCTCGGACTGGCTGGAACAACTGCCGAGGGTACGCCTCGGCTTTCTGCCCACGCCGCTGGTACCGCTCGACCGGTTGACCGATCAGCTGCGGGCGGAAATGGGGTCCGGCAGCGCACGCCCGAATGCCCACGAATCGAGCGCCGGCCGCGCGCCCAGGCTGTGGCTGAAGCGAGACGACTGCACCGGACTTGCGGCGGGCGGTAACAAGACGCGCAAGCTCGAGTATCTGCTTGCCGATGCGCGCGCCGCCAACGCTACGCAAGTCCTCACCTTCGGCGCCGTACAGTCGAACCATGCGCGCCAGACAGCGGCAGCCTGCGCAGCCGCGGGGCTGCCCTGTCACCTGATCCTCAGCCGCCGGGTAGACTGGCCCCATCCCGCCTATGAGCGCGCAGGCAACGTGCTGCTGGACCGGCTGCTAGGCGCCAGCGTGCAGTTCGAGGCGCCGGCTGCGGTGAGCGACGCCGCCCGGGCATTCCTGACCGAAGCGCGCGCCCGGGGCGAGCGCGTCTACGTCATTCCGACCGGCGGGTCGAACGCGATTGGCGCGCGCGGCTATGTCCGCTGCGCGCTCGAGCTCTGCGCCCAGGCTGAGGCGCTCGGTTTCGAGCTTACGGACGTCGTGCATTCCAGCAGCAGTGCCGGTACCCAGGCCGGACTGCTGGCCGGCTTTCATGCGCACCGTCCAAGCAACCGGCCGCGCGTACACGGCATCAACGTGTATACCCGGGATACCGAAGGTCTGCGCGCGACGATTCTCAACATGAGCAACGCCACGTTGCGCGACTGCGCTGTGGCGTCCGAGCAACTCGGGAACGCCGCCTTCGCGTCCGCAGCGGCTCGAATCGAACCCGCGGACGTGCGTCTGGACGAGCGGTTCCTCGGAACGGACTACGGTATTCCCACCGACGCGACCGTCGCCGCAATCCGCACGCTCGCCGCCGCGGAGGGTGTGGTGATGGATCCGGTCTATAGCGGCAAGGCGTTCGGCGGCCTGCTTGCGCGCATCCGAGCCGGCGAGTTCGGCGGCGTCCAAGACATCGTGTTCATTCACACCGGCGGCACACCGACCCTCGACGTCTACGACACCGCCTTCGCCGACCTGGATCTTGGGACCAGCGCACATGGCCGCAGCAGCGGCTAAGCGCACTGCCGGTCGACGCTACTCGAAACGCATGCGCACGGCGAGCACGTCGCACGTCACGCCGTGGATGACGGCGTTGGCCGTGGACCCCAGCAGCAGTCCAAGCCCGTGGCGACCGTGCGTGCCAACCACAATCAGATCGGCGCTGATGCGTCCGGCTAACTCGCGAATGTCGTGTGCGGGTGCGCCGATGAAGACGTGCACATCGGACTCGCGCACGTCGTAGCGGGCGGCTAACGCGCGCGTCTGCCGCGTTGCCTGATCGAGTGCTTCGTGCTCGAAAGACACGCCGCCGACCGCAATCGGCGTCATGTCCAAGCCGCCGTAGACCTGAATCAAAGGCCGCACCACCGACACAACCGAGAGCGTCGCGCCCGACCAACGCGCCAGCTCGCGCGCCTTATCCAGTACCTGGCTGGCTTCTTCCGAAAGATCCACCGCCGCGAGGACATGCCGATACGACATCGGGAAACTCCCTGATCATTCGCGGCCAGCGTACGTCGGGCGTGTTGCCGCCACCATCAGTAGTCACCGCTTCGGCCTCCGCACAACCACGTAGCCGGCCAAGCGATCGAGCGCGACCGGATCACGCTTGCGGCGTGGAAATCCGCCGCCGTGCGGGCGGCGAGGGCGGCGGAA
>CAZVMA010000256.1:0-299 GCA_964628545.1 uncultured Pseudomonadales bacterium
GCATGAGCCACCTCCGGATTGACGCGGGCACCATTACACTGCCGCGATTATTCACGATTCGCCACTGTGCGCCAGCGGGCGCCAGCCATTTGCCAAACAGGCGCCATACAGGAGAGGGCCTCCATGAAACACCGCATCACCCGGGTTACCACACGGGGCGGCGATACCGGCCAGACCTCGCTGGCCGATGGCGGCCGGCTGGCCAAGACCGACGTGCGCATCGAAGCCATCGGCACGGTGGACGAGCTGAACAGTTTTCTCGGTGTCCTGGTCACCACGCTGCCTGCCGACCAGCCGGC
>CAZVMA010000256.1:309-4614 GCA_964628545.1 uncultured Pseudomonadales bacterium
AGCCGGCGATTGCCGACTGCCGCCGCGTGCAGCAGACCCTGTTCGACCTCGGCGCATGTCTTGCCACGCGGGGCCAGATCGCGGCACCGGCGCCCGACGCGCTGGATGCCCTGATCGAATCGCTGAACGCCGCGCTGCCGCCGCTCACTGAATTCGTGCTGCCGGGCGGCACGCCGGCCGCCGCCGCCGCGCACGTCTGTCGCACGGTCTGCCGGCGCGCCGAGCGCGTGCTGTGGGCGCTGGAGGGCGACGATGCCCCGCCCTGCGCCCGCTACCTGAATCGGTTGAGCGACTACTTCTTCGTGCTCGCCCGCACCCTGAATGCCGGCTCGGTGGAGCTTCAGTGGCGCGGCAGCGACGCCGGCTGACGCGGCGCCAGCAGCAGGTACATGGCGGGCGTCACCACGCGCGCCAGCAGCGTCGACGTGATCAGGCCGCCAATCAGCACCATCGCCAGCGGCGAGTAGAGCGGCGATCCCTCCAGGGCCAGCGGCGTCAGTCCGCCAATCGCGGTCAGCGACGTCAGCAGCACGGGCAGAAAGCGCACTTCGCCCGCCTGCTCCACCGCGTCGCGCAGCGGCATCCCGTCCTGATGCGCCTGGTTGGCGAACTCGACCAGCAGGATCGAGTTCTTGATCTCGATGCCGATCAGCGCGATGAACCCGATGATGGCCGTGAACGACAGCGATTCTCCCGCTACGACCAACGCCAGGATGCCGCCCATCAGGCCAAACGGAATCACGAACGCGACCACGGCGGCGACCGAAAACGACCCGAACTCCAGCAGCAGCACGGCCAGAATGCCGAATAGCGCGATGATCACCGCCGGGACCAGCCCGCCGAAGCTTTCCTCCTGGGCCTCGGCCTGGCCGCCCAGATCAAGCACATAGCCCGGCGGCAGGCGCAGGTCGGCCAGCGCCTTCATGACGTCGTCGGTCACTCGCGAGGTGAGGTAGCCATGCCGGGTAAACGCCTGCACCGTGACCGTGCGCTCGCGCTGGTAGCGATCGATGCGGGCCGGCCCCGACTGCAGCGTGGGTCGCGCCAGATCGCCAAGGCGGATGGCGGCGCCGGCTGCGGTCCAGAGATACAGCCGCTCCAGATCAGCGACTGACGACACGTCGTCAGCCGAGGCGCGCAGCATCACCGGATAGGCATCGCCCACCGGATCGCGCAAGGAGGCCACCTCGGTGCCCGCCAGCGCCGTGCGCAGCGTGTCGTCGATGGCGCCGGCGGCAATGCCCTTCAGACTGGCCGCGGTCACGTCGATATCGAGATCGATATCGATCAACCGGGCCGCCAGCGGATTGTCCACATCCCGGGTACCAGGCACCGCCAGCACGCGCTGCTCGATATCGCGCGCGATATCCGCCAGCGCCGCAAGGTCCGGCCCGCGCACGCGCACGGCGATGGGCGCTTCGACCGGTGGTCCGTTCTCGAAACGCTTCACCAGAATGCGCGCGCCGGGATAATCCACCAGCTGCTGGCGCAGCGCCTCCAGCACCTCGCCATCCGAGTTCGGATGCCAGGCATCGAAGCGGGCGTAGACCGACCCGACGTTAGACTGCTGCTGCTCGGGAATGGCGTTGTAGTAGATCTGCGGATTGCCGCGGCCGACGTTGGCGAACTGCCACTGGATGCGCGGATGCGCGGCCAGCACGGATTCGACATGCCGGACCGCCGCTTCCGTGGCGCTGACCGCCGATCCGTGCGGCAGCTCGACATCCACCAGAAAGTAGGGGCTGTCGTTCTCGGGGAACAGACTGAAGCCGAGCCGGGGGATCAGGGTCAACGTTGACGCGAACAGCATCAGTCCCAGCACGACTGTGGTTCGGGGCCAGTTCAGCGCAACCGTCAGAACCGGCCGATAAACGCGATGGATCAGGCCCATGACCGCATCCAGCGCCGCATTGCCTGGGTGCGCGGAATCGCCGCGCGGCAGCAGGCGGCTGGCCAGGAACGGGATGATGGTCAGGGCCACGAACAGCGACGCCGCGATGGTGCACACCACGGCCATGGGCAGCGAGCGAATGAAATCGCCCGCCCCTTCCGGCAGCGACAGCAAGGGCACGAACGCCAGCAGCAGCGTCGCGGTGCAGCCGATCACAGCGACGTCGATCTCGGCCACGCCCGCGATCGCCGCGGCCCGCGGATGCAAGCCGGTGCGCAGATGGCGCGCAATGTTCTCGGTGACCACGATCGAGTCGTCCACGAGCAGCCCCAGCGCCAGCACGAAGCCGGCAATAGACAGCTGGTTCAGCGAGAACCCGAGCGCGTGGATGGCCGCCACCCCCAGCGCGAGCGAGAGCGGCACCGCAATCATCACGACGAACGCTGCGCGCAGGCCGAGCGGCAGCAGGGTCAGCAGCACCAGCGCGATCGCGATGAGAAAGTCGCGACCGAGCATGGACAGCCGCTGCCGCACGGTCTCGCCCTGATCGAACGCCCATTCCAGACGAATGTCCGACGGCAGCTGCGGCCGATATCGATCCACCTCCGTGCGCACCCCGGAGATGACGTCGAACACGGTTTCGCCCAGTTTGCCGCGCGCCGTCACGAACACCGCCCGCTCGCCATTGAACCGGGTGATGTGCAGCCGCTGATCGTTGTTCCACGCCACCTCGGCAACGTCACCCACCGTCAAGACGTGGTTGTCGCCGGTCCGCAGCGGTACCCGCCGAATTTCGTCCAGGCTGTCGAAGCCGCCGGTCGCCTCGACGTTGAAGCGCCGGTCGCCCGCCTCCACCGCGCCGATCGGCACATCCAGGCCTTCGCGCCGCAGCGCATCCGCTAGTAACCCGAGCGGCAGCCGATAGGCTGCCAGACGGTCGAGATCGGGCACCACCCGAATCTCGGACGGCGGCACCCCCCAGATTTCCGCTTGCTGAATACCGGGTGCCCGCTCGATGGCGTCACGCAGCGCGCGCGCGTGCGCCTCCAGCCGCCGGAACGGCGCCGCGGCGCTGACCAGCGCCATCTGCAGAATGTTGGCCTGCGCCGGATTGCGCCGATCGGTGCGGATCAGCGTGATGCCGTCTGGCAGCGAGAGCCGGATAACGTTCAGCTCGCGCACCACCTCGTCGTATTTCTTCTCGGGGTCGGTGCCGTAGACGAACTCCACCGAGATCGAGGCCAGGGAATTGCGGCTGGTCGAGGTGATGTCGCTGACGTCTTCGAGCCCGTTCAGCGCCGACTCCACCGGAATGACGACGAGCCGTTCCATTTGCTCGGCGTCAGCACCCGGCAACACGATGGACACGCCCACCGCCGGGAACCGGGTGATCGGATCTTCAGATTTCGGGATGACCATCAGCGCATACGCGCCAAGGGCCACCAGCAGGGCGAACAGCATCAACGTGAACTGCCACCGGTCGACGAAGAAACGGGTCAGCTCACGCATGGACCGCTACTCCGTCGCCTGTGCCATCGCTGGTTCGGTGTCCGGACGAACACGAACCTGGCCACCGTCCCGCACATAGGCGACACCGCTGACCACCACGCGCTCCCGCACGGACAAGCCGGAGCGGATGCGCACCGCGTCGCCGATCAGGCCCGTCAGCGCCACCGCTCGGCGCCGCGCGATGTCATTGTCGTCGACCACAAACACCACGCCCTGATCGGCGCGGGCATCCAGCAGCGCCCGGGCCGGCACCTCGACCTCGGTCGACTGGGCGACCTGAGCGGCGATGTCCGCGCGCACCACCTCACCGGCGCGCAGGCGACCCGGCGCATCCAGTTCGATCTCGATCAAAAACTGGCCGGTGCCCGCTTCGGCGCGCGGCGACAGCCGGGTTACGCGACCGGCTGCCGCCTCGCCGCTGGCGCCGGTGAGCGCGACATTCGCGCCCACGGCCACACCGCTGATCGCCTCGGCGCCGAGCGCGACCCGGGCGATCAAGCCGGCCGCGCGCTCGCCCAGCACGACCACCGGCTCGCCGGCGGCGGTGCGCTGCGCCACCTCGGCCACTCGGGTCAGAATGACGCCGGCCGCGGGCGCCAGCAGCAGAATGGATTCGTCGGACCGCTCAACCGCAAGCGAGGCGTCCTCAAGCTCGGCCGCCGACGCGTGACCGGCTTCGTGCAGGCGCTGCACGCGGGCCAGATGCCGAGTCGCCAGCTCCCGCGCCAGCGCGGCTTCGTCGGGATTGGCGCCTACCGAGGTCCTGCGCAGCCGTCCGATCAGGGTGCCGGCGCTGACCTCGTCGCCGACGTCGACGCCAAGGCGCTCGATGACACCGGCGGCCTCGAAGGCCAGCGTGGTTTCCTGCTTGTAGGCGATGAGCCCGGCTGCCGACAGCCGCGATG
>CAZVMA010000257.1:0-1613 GCA_964628545.1 uncultured Pseudomonadales bacterium
CGCATGGGTCTCCTTCTTTGATCAGTAGCTGATCAGCCTTTGGGCTGGCTCTCGCCCGGGGCCTTCATGCCCCGCAGCGCGTTTATGGCGATTCGGGACTACGCTTTCAAGTATGCCGATGAAACAGCGCTGCATCAGCGCGGTGTCGCAACCAGCGGGCCGTCCCCGAACCGGAGGGCGCCGGGGCGTCGGCCTCGCAGCGGCGTCTTGGACATGCGGACGGACGCCTGGTTCATACAAAGCCATTACAACTTGCTGGAAACCGGTCACAGATCGGTTTGTGTCTGGCCACTAGAGTAGGCGGTCATGGGGAAAGTTCCGTTCAATCGACTGAAGAGATCCGCAGTGACCAAGCAGCCGCGTCCGCGTCCCGGTGACTCGCGCACCCGATCCCGCGCCGAAGTCGGTTCGGAATCGCAACACGCTCCCGAGCCGCAGGCTGGCGCAACCGCGGCCGGGCCAGTCCTTATCAGCCCGACGCGGTTCGGCACAATTCCGCCAGGTTTTGATGGCGCCGCTCGGCAGGCAGGTGGCGATGCCGCCGAGCTCGAAAAATGGCGCGGGCGGGCCTGGCGGCTGCTGGCTGCACTGCGCGACCGCGGCGGCGACGCCGTGCCGGCCGGCATTGCCCTGCGCGATGAGTTCATGGCCGAACTGGTGACGCGGATCGCTCGGTTGCGTGATGCCGAGTGCGCGCTGCATGCCCAAATCGAAGCCCAGCGTGTCAGTTTGGCCGCGCGCGAGGCTGATCTCGAAGCCTGGGAGGCGCGGTGGCATGGCGTTCTGGCGCGCATGGACGCGCTGTCGGCGTCGGAACTGGCCGCTAGCGAACGGATAGAACAGCTGACCGTGGCCGAGCAGACGGCCATGAGTCGCGTCGCGGCGCTGGAAGCCGCAGCGCGCGCGCAGGACGACGCTCTGGTTCAGGCGCAAGGTCGAGCCAGCGACGCTGAAGGCGCCCTCGTGATGGCGCGTCTGGAAGCCGAGCAGGCCCGCAACGAAGTGGATGCAGTAAGCGCGGCCGTCCGCGGGTTTACCGAGGAGACTGGCGAACTGCGCCAGCACCTTGGCGCCTATCAGGAAGCGATGTGTGCCGCAGAACAGCGGGTCGAGGCCCTTGTCGATGAGCTTGCCGAAGCGCAGGCGGCACATGAACGCGCCAAGCTCGAGCGCGACGCTGCGGCCCAAAACTATCAGGCGCTCGAGGCGGTTGCCCACTCAGCGCGAAGCGAGCTTGCGGACACCCGAAACGCGCTGGAGGCGGCGCGGCAGGCGTGCCTGTCCAGCGAAGCGGCCCGGGACGCGGCCGCGCGCGAGCTGGATGCCTTGCGGTCGCAGTTTGACGCCGTGCGCCTTGAACTCGATGCCACGCGCACCGAGCACCATACGACGCTGAATGATCTGTATGGCACCCGGACCGAGCTGGAAGCGTCTCGGACAGCCCTCCACTCGCTGCACGCGGAGCTGGCCTCGACCCGGCTGGAGCTTGAGTCGGCCGACGCTGAGCGCGCCATGCTGCGGCTCGCCTGCGAGGCGCGAACAGACGAACTTCGGGCTGCGGAGCGGGCGCGCGAAGCTGTCGAGACGGATCTTCTGGAGGCGTGGGCAGCGCG
>CAZVMA010000257.1:1713-4579 GCA_964628545.1 uncultured Pseudomonadales bacterium
GGATCTTCTGGAGGCGTGGGCAGCGCGTGATGCAGCGGAAGCCGCGGGCGCCGATGTGGCCGAGCTGCGGGCGGCGGTTACGGCGCATGAGGCTGCGCTTGCGATGACCCAGGGCGAGATAGACGCGCTGCGGCATCGTCTGGCCGATGCCGAAGCGGCTCGGCAGAGCGCAATCGAGCAGGCAGCGGCAAGCCAGAGTGCAGGCGTTGCTGCCCGTGCCGAGGCGGATGCCGAGGCCCGCGCGGCGCTGGAATTGCGCGCGACCAATGCCGCGCTGTCGAACGACCTTGATCAGCTGAGCGACTCTTTGGCGCGGGCGTGTGCCGATGCCGATGCCGTGCGCGTGGAGTTGTCCGCGGCGCTCGATACCATCGCGGCGACTGAGGCCAGGGTAGTGGCACAGACCGCTGCGCTCAGCGAGCAATCGGCCATGCTGGCTGAGCTGAGAGATGCACGCGATCAGCGCGATCGGCTGCTGCGTCGGGTCAGCGGTCTCGAAGCTGAGCTTACGGACGCCACCGCGCGAGTCGATGCCCTGCAAGCCGAGGCGCAGGCACAAGCCCACGCCCATGCCCAGTCGCTGGCTCAGGCCGAGGCCCAGTCTCAGGTGCTGACGCAGGCGCTGGCGCAGGCCCGGGCGCAACTGGAAACCGCTGCCGCGACCCAGCAATCAGCCCAGATCGTCGACCCGAGTGTGTTGGCCGCATTGCAGCAGGAACGCGAAACCTTGATCGCCGCGGTGGAGCGGGGCAAGGCGCAGGGCCGTCGGCTGCAGGCCGCGTTTGCCGCGGCGCAAACCGCTCGCAACAAGGCCGAAAGCGATGCCGCCCGCAACAACGGTGCGCTGAACGAGCTGCGGCAGCGCGTCGCCGACCTGGGGGCGCACCAGCAGACGCTGGAACGACAGCTCGCTGAGCGCAATGACGCGGTAGCGGCGCTCGAACAGGCGCTCGCGGCGCGCCAGCTGGCGGAAGAGTCGCGCACGCCGGCGAACGCTCGAACCCTGGAGAATGCCCACGCGCAGCACCAATCGACCGAAGACATCGCCGCACAGGCAGCCCTGCGCGACGAGCTGGAGCGAGCTCGACGTCGATCTGCCGAGCTGGAGGGTCAGGTGATCCGCCTCGATGAACGCCTTGAGGGGCAGAAGGATCTCTTGCGCAGTCTGGAGCAAGAGCTCACTAGCGCTCAGCAGCGCGAGTTCGACCTCATTCGCCGTATGGATGCAGAGATCGCGCGGCGCGATCGCGAGATTCGTGCGCTATCCATGCGTGCCGAGCGCCTGCCCGCCGCCTGAGGCGCAGGCATGCTGCGCCAAAGCGCAGCACCCGGCTTGCCGGGCGCGCGCTTCACCCTGCGCGGTCTATCTGCCCCCGAGGTCTGTTTCGGGGTGTCCGGTCGTTGTGTTCGGGTACCATTCGGCGGGTCCGGCGCGGGCGCGTGCTCACGGTCAGGTGACCAGGTCGGCGCGAGAATCCACGTCAGGGTCACGGCGGGTCCAGCCTCGCGTTAACGGCCCGCGGCCGGCCGCAGTCGGCCCGGTTTGCACGAGTAGCAGTTTTGCACAGGCAACAGGTTTGCACAGGCAACAGGAGAGAGTCATGGGTCGCATGCAGACGGCGCGTCGAGCAGTTTTCGGCGCGCTTGGGGTAGTGGTTGCGGTGTTCTTCGGCAGCCCGGCGCACGCGGCCGACGCAGCCGCTGGCAAGCAGGCGTTCGCAATCTGCGCCGCGTGTCACGGCCAACAGGCGGAGGGCATTCAGGCCATGAACGCCCCCCGTCTCGCCGGTTTGCAGGGCTGGTACATCAAACGCCAGATGGATGCGTTTCGCACCGGTCTGCGCGGCACGGCACCGGGCGACACCCACGGCATGCAGATGCGGCCGATGGCGATATCGGTCGCGGCGCCGGCGGCTGTGGACAACATTGTCGCGTACATCGAGTCGCTGCCCGTGTCCACGCCCGCAGTCACCGTGCAGGGCGATGTGGCTGCCGGCAAGACGGCCTATGGTGTCTGTGCGGCCTGCCATGGCGCGGACGGCAAAGGCAATGAACAGCTCGGCGGTCCTCGGCTGGCAGGGCAGGATGACTGGTACCTCGTGCGTCAGATCCAGAACTACCAGAAGGGTCTGCGCGGCTATGATCCGAAAGATACCTACGGCGCCCAGATGAAGCCCATGGCGGCGACTTTGGCGAATCCGGAGACCCTGAACAACGTCGTGGCTTACATCAATTCGCTGCGGTGACGGGTCGGCTGACGATCGATCTGGATGCCCTCGCGGCAAACTATGGGGCCTTCGTGGCGGCGGCCGCGCCGGCCGCCTGCGCGGCGGTGCTCAAGGCTGACGCCTACGGTCTCGGCCTCGAGCCCGTGGCGCGTCGGCTGTGGCGTGAGGGTTGTCGACAGTTCTTCGTCGCGAACGCTGCCGAAGGGGCCGCGCTTCGTGGCCTGCTGCCGCGCGCGCGCATCTTTGTGTTCGATGGTGTCGAGGCCGACACTGCTGGCACGCTGCTAGCTGCCGATCTCGTTCCGGTTCTGAATGACCAGCTTCAGCTCGGGTGCTGGCTGGAGGCTGCGCCGCACCAGCCAGCAGCGGTGCATGTCAACACCGGCATGAACCGGCTTGGGTTCGAGCCGACGTTGACGCCCGAGGATCTCGCCGGCCTGCCCGTTCTGCTGCTGCTCACGCACCTTGCCTGCGCCGACGACCGCGAGGACCCGTTCACGCAGCAGCAACTGGCGCTATTCGCCTCGGTGCAGGCACGGTTTCCGGGCGTTCCGATCAGTATCGGCAATTCCGCTGCCAGTCTGCTCGGCCCCGCCCATGCTGGCGCTGCCTGGGCCGCCCCCCAGTGGCGCGTCCCC
>CAZVMA010000258.1:0-4569 GCA_964628545.1 uncultured Pseudomonadales bacterium
GTCGGCCGCGATGCCGAGCAGCCAAAGCCCCCACCAAAACCCCATCTCGCCGAGATAGTTGGGGTGTCGACACCACGCCCAGAGCCCCGACATCATGATGCCGCCCTCCGGGTGTGCGTCTCGAAACGCGCGCAGCTGCCGATCAGCGCTTGCCTCCAGCGCAATCGCGAGCGCCGTGACCCCGATTGCGAGGGCGTCCAGCAGTCCAAGCGGCGCGTCGGAGACGGCGATCGGGTATAGCGCCAAGCATCCCAGGTAAACCCACGCCGTCGGCAGCAGATGAATACCAAACAGGTTCAACAACGGCCAGAGCTTGCCGTTCTGCGCGCGCAGATTCTGATAGCGCCAGTCCTCGTGGCCAAGATCCGGCCAGCCGCGCAGGAAATTCAGCGTCAGGCGTAAGCCCCACCAAAGCACCAACAGCGCAGCAGCAAACGCTCGCGGATCTAGGCCGGACTGCACGAGCCACCAGAGCGCGATGACGATCGGTGCCACGCTCCAGTACGGGTCGTACAGACTGGAATTGCCGAACGCGACACTAAACCCGAAAATAACCAGCGTGGCGGCCAGGTCCGCCCCGGCGAGCTGCAGCAGTGGATGGACATCATCCAGCGCCGCGCCGACGACAAGCGCGACCACCAGCGCCAGCCCGTAGCCAGCGCCGCACACGACCCGGGCGCGCATGCCGGGCGTCACGCGCCGGCCCGGCCAGCGGCACGCTCATCGATCCGCGTGAATGCCGCACGCGCAGCACGCATACCTTCGACGGCGCGGGGAAAGCCGCCGTATACCGTCAGCTGCACCATCACCTCCTCAACCTCGATGCGCGTGACGCCGTGATTCAGCGCGGCCGGGACGTGTACCGCCAGCTCGTCGGATCTGGCAAGGATGCCGAGGATTGCCACCGTCACCAGGCTGCGGTCGCGTCGCGACAGCTCGTTGCGCGACCAGAGCTCGCCGAACGCGAAGTCGAACACCAATTCACCAACGCCGCCGAGCGAGTCGATCAGGCTCGCGCGAGCGACCGCCGGATCGCTGGACAAGCGCCCCGCGAACAGCGTGCTGAGCACGTCTACCGCGTCGGCCCAGCGTGCCGGGTCGTCTTTCGCAAGCGCCTCCGCGCGGTCGGGCTGCCTGGTTGCCTTGTCAACCGCGTTGAACGCCTCTGCCACCACTCGCGAGGCCTGCATGGCCATCGGAAACCCCGCGTAGCCGGCGACCTGCAGCACGATTTCCTGCACCTCGGCGCGGGTGACGCCGTGATTGAGCGCGCCGCGCACGTGGCTACGCAGCTCTTCCACGGCCCCCTGAGCGGCCAGAAAGGCAACCACGATCATGCTGCGGTCGCGGCGGGATAACTGCGGCCGCGACCAGAGGTTGCCAAGAACGTGGTCCACCGCGAACGAGCCCAGCGGGCCGTGTTCGCGCACCATGGTGTCGGCGGCGCGCGCCGGATCGTAGCGACCTCCACCCAAGGTGCGGAGCAAATCAATCCCCTGTGCGCGACGCGTTTGCTGCGTTGCCATGCCTGTCTCCCTCTTGCCCTTGCCGCTCGACTGCCCGACCCCGGACCCACCAGGCGGATGATACCGGAAAGGGGCCTGAGTGAACTGTCCGGCCGCTTCCGCTAGACTCTCGCGCCCCGCCGCGCGGCCGCGGCGACAGCGGGTTCGTGAACGTGAGCGCCGTGCACACCTTTGTCCATCCCGGCACCTTTGCCATGAAGCGCGGTACGCTGCATGAGCCAGAGATCGCCTACGAGTGCTGGGGCGAACTGAACGCGGCCCGCGACAACGCCGTGCTCATCTTCACCGGCCTTTCGCCCTCCGCGCACGCCGCATCCTCCAGTGCCGATCCAAGCAGCGGCTGGTGGGAAGATATGTTGGGCCCTGACAAGCCGATTGATACCAGTCGCTACTTTGTGGTGTGCGTCAATTCGCTCGGCAGCTGCTTCGGCAGCACCGGACCGGCATCCATCAACCCGGTCACCGGCCGCGCCTATCGACTTGATTTTCCAGTTCTGCACCTAGAGGACATCGCGCGCGCCGGGGCTGCCCTACTCGACCATCTGGGTATCCGCACGCTGCACACGGTGCTTGGCGCCTCCATGGGCGGTATGACCGTGCTGGCGTTCGCCATGCTGTTTCCAGGCCGGGCGAAAGGGCTGATCTCCATTTCCGCCGCAGCGCGCAGCCTGCCGTTCGCGATCGCCATTCGCTCCCTGCAGCGGGAACTGATTCGCTCCGACCCAGCCTGGATGGGCGGCGCCTACGCGCCCGGCGAGGAGCCCGTCGAGGGCATGCGCCTCGCTCGCAAGCTTGGCATGATCAGCTACCGCTCGGCTGACGAATGGACCGAACGATTTGGTCGTGAACGCGCCAGCGCCGCGCCGCTGGTGGAGCACCCGTTCGGCATCGACTTCGAGATCGAATCGTATCTGGAAGCCCAAGCCATGCGCTTCGCGGGTCGTTTTGACCCCAACTGTTACCTATACCTGTCACGCGCCATGGATCTGTTCGATGCCGCAGATCACGGCGGCAGCCTGGATCAGGCGTTTGCGCGCGTCGTGCTGGACCGCGCCATGATCATCGGCGTTGAAACCGACCTGCTGTTCCCGATCGAGCAGCAGGAACAATTGGCCACGGTGCTGGCGCGCGTGGTGCCTCAGGTGCAGTTCCATCGGCTGGCCTCGCTGCAGGGGCACGATGCGTTTCTGGTCGACATGGATCGCTTTCGGCCCCTGATCGCCCGCTACTTCGAACGCTGATCAGCCTGCTTCGACACCACCCGAGCGACTCGTGCAGTTGACGTCAGTCCAGGGCGGCGAGCACGGTCTCGACCAGGGTCGGCGCATCGGCATAGCCACCCAGCAGCAGCCGACGCCGGCCATCACGCTCAATCAGCACGTTCGGCAACGCCTGCGTGCCGTACTGGCGTGCGCCCTCGAACTCCCCACTTAGCGCCGCCTGCGCATCCGCGTCAACGAGGGCCGCCGCCACCGCCGCCCCAGACACCCCAAGAGATGCGGCAGCTGCGACCAGCTCCGAAGGCGCATTGATATCGACCGCGTCCAGAAACAGACGCTGCTGTAGCAGGTGCAGATAGCCAAATGGCGGTCGACCGAGCGCCTGGCGCACCGCCGCTACCGCGAGGCAGGGTCGCACGCTGTTGTAGACGAACCCGTCCGGTAGCCGATACGAAAACCGCTGGCCGGTGGTGGCCGCCACCTCCTGCCAGATGCGCGTCAGCAGTCGCAGGCCGTATTGGCCTACGGGCAGCGTGGAATCGACATTGACCCCGCCGAGCAGCAGATCGAACTCAACGCGGCCCTGTAGCACCTCCATCGCCGTCTCGATAGTGGGTGCCATGCCCCAGCACCACGAGCACAGCGGGTCGGTGACCACGATGACCCGAGGACAGTTGGTCACTCGATGGTCCAGCCGGCAGCCGTCACCCAACCGATGCGCGCGGCCTGCGAATACCCGGCGGCATGCAGCGCGGTAAGGCACGCTTCCGCAGCGTGCGCCGGGATACCCGCCAGCAGCCCACCCGAGGTCTGCGGATCCACAAGCAGCGGCACCGCGGGGTGCTCTGCGCTCACATAAGCCTCCAGCACCCCGACGTTGCTGGCGTGCAGCGAGCTCCGCACGCCGGCGATCACGGTCTCGAGCGCGCCGTCGAGCAGGGGGACCTGATCAGCCATCACGGTAGCCCCCACGCCACCGGCACGCAGCATCTCGGCCAGATGCCCGAGCAGGCCGAAGCCCGTCACGTCGGTCAGCGCCGATGGTTCATAGCGGTTCAGGATCGATAGCGCCCGCTCGTTCGAGGTGTCCATCACGCGCACGGCGTGCGCTACCGCATCACCTCGCGCGCGACCCTGCATGGCGGCCGCCAACAACACGCCGGTGCCCAGCGGTTTGGTCAGGATCAGCGCATCGCCCGCCCTCAGTCCGGCCTTCGTCAGCAGGGTCGGGCCGGCCTGCCCGGTAATCGTCAGCCCGAGCGACAACTCCGCGCCTTCAGTAGAGTGACCCCCGACCAGCGCGACTCCATGCTCGTTCAGCACGTCCACGGCGCCCCGCAGCAGCCAGTACAGCTCGTCTTCCATCATGACTTCCGCCATGAGCGGTACGGTAGCCAGGGCCAAGGCCGCCCGCGGTCGACCGCCCATTGCCAGCACGTCGTTCAGGCTGTGATGAGCCACGATGCGGCCAAAGCGGTACGGGTCATCAATCAGACTGCGAAAGCCGTCCACCGTGAGCAACAGCGGGCCCGCCGGAAGTTCCAGCACGGCCGCGTCGTCCCCGATGCCAATCGCAATATCGCTGCGCGGCTGGGACGGCAAACGCGCGAGCACCCGTCGCAGCGGGTCCGCACCCATCTTGGCCGCGCACCCGCCACAGCGTTCCGCGTTTGGCAGCAACGCCTGCAGCGCCGGCACAAGCATTGGCTCCTGCATGCGGTTGCGCCTGTCGAGACTTGGATCCATCTGGTAGCGCGCAATAAAACGCTCGTCGATCAGGCGCTTCAGGCGCCAGGCCCAGGCGCCGCCCGCTGCCCACCGTC
>CAZVMA010000259.1:0-4562 GCA_964628545.1 uncultured Pseudomonadales bacterium
TCATTGGCCCTTCACATGACGAATCCATTCTCGACCTTCGCATCCGTGAGGGAAGCGATCATCAGGTCAAGTGTGGCGATCGAACGAGGATGTCAATGAACCGGTTCACCGATGAGTTTCTGCAAGAGCTTGCCATTCAGCGCTGGGATGACCACCGTTACTACCACCACAGCCGCATCAATCAGAGCCTGCACCTACTGAGTGCTCTCAGCTTCCTGTTGGCCTATGCGCTGCTGTTTACTGATCCGGTTGCGGCAGCGCTGATCGCCTGGCTGGTATCAATGACCAGCCGGCAGATCGGGCACTTCTTCTTCGAGCCGAGGGATTACGACTACGTCAATCAGGCGACGCACGCGCACAAGGAAGCCATCAAGGTCGGCTACAACCTGCGCCGCAAAGTTGTGCTCATGGGCTTCTGGGCGTTATCGCCGCTCTTCATCTGGGCCAATCCCGACCTGTTCGGCTTGCTCTCGGCACACACGAGCATCGAGGGCTTCATACGCAATGTTGGCCACGTGTGGCTCGTCATCGGCCTCGGTGGTCTTGCGTTTCGCACCATTCACCTGTTCTTTCTGCGCGGTCTGCGCACGGGCCTTGTGTGGAGCGCCAAGATCATCACCGATCCATTTCACGACGTGAAACTGTACTGGCGTGCACCCCTCTATCTGCTGCGCGGTGAGCTGATCGACCCCATGCATCACGCCCAGCGCGGTTCGGCCTGATCAGTCGTAACCGCGCGGCGGACGCATTCACCCGCGGCGCCACGGTACCAGCTGGTCAACGGATTCGCGCAGAATCCGTCTTCGGATCAACTGGTTGGTGAGCGCGTCGCTGCGCCACCACCAACCATCCTGTTGCATTGCAACCGCCGCCGCGACGAACCGCTCGGCCACCGCCTCGAAGTCGTCGTCCGTGTAGTTGAGACTGAACACGATGCGCCCGCTGCCCACCCAGCTGAGCGCCAGTCCGGCATCACGCAGGTAGAACTGCAGCATCCAGTTGTAGCGGCTGGGCTCGCTATACAAGACGGTCCAGATGCTCGCCATATTGGCCACCCGAACCGGGACGCCGGCCGCCTCGAGACGGGCATTGAGCGCGGCTGTGCGCCGATTCCAGAGATCATCCTGCGCCGCATACAGCGCGTCCAGCGCAGGATCCATGAGGCGCTCAAGAAACACCTGCATGGCGCACATGACATACGGGTGCGCGTTGAACGTCCCGCGAGCGAAGCACAGGTCCGCCGGCCGATCCTGCCGATAACGACGCATCAACTTGGCTCGACCACACAGTACGCCAACCGGCAAACCGCCACCGAGCGTCTTGCCGTAGGTCACCAGATCGGCGGGCACTCCGAAATACGCCTGGGCGCCACCGCGCGCAAGCCGAAAACCGACGAACACCTCATCGAAAATCAGCACGATGCCGCGTTCCGAACAAACCGCTCGCAGACGCTCAAGCCAGCGCGTGTAGGCCGCACGGTCGTAGCCGGCACTGCGGGCGCTGTCGACCAGCGTGGAGTCGCCGGGTGCCGGGCTGTTCGGGTGCAGGGCCTGCACCGGATTAACCAGCACGCAGGCGATGTCGTTGCGCGTGCGCAGAACCTGCAGGGTGCGTTCATCCATGTCGCGCAGGGTATAGGTTTCGTGCGGCTGCACCGGATTCCCCGGTCCCGGCTGCACATCTTCCCACCAGCCGTGATAGGCACCGCAGAAGCGCACCAGATGCGAGCGCCCGGTGTGATATCGGGCGAGACGAACGGCTTGCATCACCGCCTCGGTGCCGGACATGTGAAACGACACCTCGTCCAGTCCGGAAATGCCACGCAATGCGCGCGGATCGGGCGGCGCCTCGGGCGCGGCAGGGGCCTTCGTCGTCTTCTTCTTCGTCGTCACCACGACCTCACAACTCGGCGGACGGATGTCCGCCCGGGGCACGCAGGGAAACGGGATGGCCGCTGCCGCGCGCCGGGTCGCTTCCTCAATGCAGGATTTGTAGAAATCCACACCAAAGACATTCACCCCGTACGAACCAGTGAGGTCATAGCGCACGTTACCGTCGAGGTCGGTTACGACCACACCGGACGACGATGAGACGAAACTGCCCGTGGTCAGCACCTCACGCAAATGATCGCTGAACTGAAATGGCACCCGATACGCGCCCGTGAACTGAAGGTCGGACAGATGATCGCGCGCCGCGCGAGTGGACTCGATCGAACGCGGCGCCTTCGCGCGCAGACGGTCGGCCAACGCCTGCAGGCCAGCCTGCCGCAAATGGGCGATATTGGGTGGCGCATCGTCGGCAACAAAAAAGCGAGCGGCGTCGTAGCTGTACCCCGGCAACCGCGCGGCAAGCCATTTGGCCACCCGAGCATGGCCGGCAAGAGAAGGATGTTTGGCTATCGACAGCTGCACGCGTCGATGCAGTTTTGGCGCCAGCAGCGCGGAACCAGCGGCCAGTCCCGCAAGTAGCCAGGGTTCCATGTGTACCTCCGGCCGACGGCCCGCAATCACGAGGGCGTCATGATCGGGCTGCATCGTTGACATCATGATGACAAAGCAGCCTTCGACCATGTGGCGAGTACTCGGCGACGAGCTGCTGTTTGCCGCGGGCAACTGGCTGCCGCGTCGCGTATTGACGCGAGGCGTGCATCGCCTGGCCCGCTGGCGGGTGCCGTGGCTGCAAAACCTGCTGATCAACGCCTGGTGTCGATTCGGCGGGCTGGATCTCTCCGAGGCCGAGACAACCCGCTTCGAAACCCTGAACGATTGCTTCACGCGACGCCTGCGTCCGGGCGCGCGCGCGATCGCGGATGATCCGCGTGTGCTCGTCAGTCCCTGCGACGGCCTGATTGTTGCGCTCGGCAACATTCAGTTCGGAACGCTGCTGCAGGCCAAGCGACATCGCTACGACCTACACGAGCTGCTGTGCGATCGGCAGTTGGCCGACCACTATCGCGGCGGCCATTTCATAACGCTGCGTCTGACACCCACCATGTACCACCGATTTCACGCGCCCGATACCGGCCGCTTGGAGCGCATCGACTGGCTGCCGGGCGATCTCTGGAACGTGCATCCGCCCGCTCTGGCGCGCGTGCCGAGGTTGTACTGCCGTAACGAGCGCGCGGTGATCCGCCTGCGACTGGCAGCCGATCAGGCCCTGATCACGCTGGTGCCCGTTGCCGCAATCCTGGTGGGTAGTCTTCGTATCGCCGGCGTAGAAGCGCTGCTGCACCCGGATGTCGAGGGCCCGAGCAGCATCATGCCTCGCGACGCAGGAACAGAGCGCGGGGCCGAACTGGGCTGGTTCGAGCAGGGCAGCACGATCATTGTGGTTCTGCCTCCGGGAATAACGCCCTGCAGCACATTGCGCGCCGGCGATCGCGTGTGGATGGGCCAGGCGCTGGCTCGGCGCACAGTCGACGAGTCGCGCGCCTGCTGACTGATCCGGGCACAGAGCCGTCACGAAAGCGCAACGCAACCGTCAGCGTGCTGTCACACGGGCTTTCTACTGTCCGTCCGGATCTTTGAGTCCGGAGGAGGACGACGTGAATACGCGGACACGAAATACACTGCCAGCGCTGCTGCTGGCAAGCGCGCTGACGCTGGTCGGCTGCGCTGGCGATGACGGCGACGATGGCGCCACCGGCCCCCAGGGCGCTACCGGCAGCACGGGCGCCACCGGCGCGACGGGCGCGACCGGGTCCACCGGCGCAACCGGGATCACCACGTTGACGGTCCAGACGCCGCTGCCGGTTGGCAGCGCGGCGTGTCCGGATGGCGGCGTTCGCATAACCACCGGGCCGGACAGCAACCGTAACAATAATCTGGACGCCGCCGAAATCACCCAGACCTCGAACGTCTGCACCCAGCCAACAGCCAGAAGGTTCGTGCGGCTGTCTACGTTCCCGGTGTGCCGCCAGATCGCGGAAGACTGCAACGATGGCACGGAAACCTCGGCCGAGATTGCTGCAGTCAGCGAGGACGGCCTGACCGTCATCTACACCGACAGCCCGACCGGCCAGATCGGCTTCGTCGACATCTCCGACCCCGAGGCACCTGAGGCGGCGGGTACGCTGGCAACCAACGGCGAGCCCACATCGGTGGCCGTCGCCGGGCGCTACGCGCTGGTGGCCGTCGACACCTCTCCGGATTTCGTGAACCCAAGCGGTGAACTGCAGATCGTGGATATCCGCGCGGGCGCGGTGGTGCGAACCATCGATCTGGGCGGTCAGCCGGACGCCGTTGCCGTGAGCCCGGACCGTCGCTTCGCCGCTGTCGTGATCGAGAACCAGCGGGACGAGGATCTCGGCGATGGCGCGCCGGAGCAGAGTCCGTCAGGGTTCCTGGTCGTGCTGTCCCTGACGGGTGCGCCCGCCACTTGGACGCGCAGCGATGTCCAGCTGCAATTCCCAGGCATGACCTATCCAAATGACGCCGAGCCCGAGTATGTGGCGATCAACAGCCGCAACCAGGCTGTGGTGACGCTGCAGGAGAACAACCACATCGCCATCGTCGATCTGGCTACCGCCTCAGTGGTCAACGATTTCAGCGCTGGCGCGGTCG
>CAZVMA010000260.1:0-4551 GCA_964628545.1 uncultured Pseudomonadales bacterium
TCTGACGCTTCTGACGCTTCTGACGCGCACATAGAGGGGGTTGATGCGAGAGGACCATTCATCATCGGCCCGGCAATCGAGACGCCGGCGCCGGACCCTGCGCTGACCTGCGCCGCCGCGCGACGCGACCTTGCGCTGCTGGCCGAGGCCTGGCCGGTCTATCGCGATGAGCAAGGGCGCCTGCGCCACCAGTGGGCGCGTGATCCCTACCGCGGCGCGCGCCGCTACCTGGACGCCTCTGCGCGACAGGCCGCTTCGGCCAGCGCCACCCAGGCGCGCGACCGCGACTGCCCTGATGCGGCGAGCCCGGAAGCCGCGCGCGCAGCTCGGGCCACGCTGCTGCGCGCCGCATTGTGCGAAGCCGAACAGGCCGAGCTGGGCGCGCTGATAGCCTTGTCAGCAGGCGCACCGGCAGCCGATGCGGCGACCCTGAAACGCAAACGATCCGTGGTGACGGAGGTCTGCGCGACCGTGCAGCCATCGCTCACGGACGCGGCCACCGCCACGCCGACTGCCGTCAGCAGCCCTTGAGCGCGCGCCAGACGCGCCGATCCTGGCTGCCGAACATCAGCGACAGCTCGACCCGCTCGGGCAGAATCTTGATGGGCTGAAAATTCGGATCGTCCGGGCCCCTAGAGCCGAACGCCGTCAGGTCATAATCGATGACGTCCCAGGCACGGTGACGTTCCGCAACGTCGTCACAGATTTCCGCACGGCCACGGACCATGACGTGCACAAAGTCGGGCGGCGCGACCTGAAACTGAACGTCCACAATGGGGTTGTCGCGCATCTGCCGCACCTTCGGCGAATCCGGCGCGGTGGCGAGCCACAGCACCTGGCCGTCCCAGGTGGGGTGCACCATGCGCACGCGCGGCTCACGGCCAGCCACGGTGGCCAGCGCGCACCAGACCGCCTTCTTGCTCGCAGCTTCCACCGCGGCAAAGAACGCGGGGGTCTCGTCGACAGTTACCAACGCCATGAGCTCCTCCTCGTTTTCGCTCAGCCCTGAACGTCGCGCAGATGCACAGCCTCATTCAGGGTAATGATCGAGCGCTCGCCGGAGCGCGCGCCCATGAACCGGTTGATACTGGTGTAATCCGGGTTGAAGAAGAAGCGCGGCGAGAAACCGATGACGTGGGCCGCCCAGACATTGATCACCCCACCATGGCAGGTGACCGCGACACGGCGCCCCGGATTATCAATGACGATCCGCTCGAGCGACTCGATGACCCGGTCGGCAAACAGCTCAAAGTCGGCCTCCATCTCGCCGCGCATCAGGCGCTGCCAGCGCTCGAAATCCTGCGCCTTTAACTGTTCCACCGGAATGTAGCTGTCCGAGTGCTGGTCATACTCGGCCGCGCCGTGCTCGATCTCGACGGGTAGCGCAAGGGCTGCCGCAAGCGGCTCGGCGGTCTCGCGCGCGCGCCGCAGGGGGCTCGAGTACAGCCGGTCCACCCGCTCGCGCTGCATCCACTCGGTCATTTGCAGCGCCTGCAGGCGCCCTTTTTCCGACAGCGCGGGGTCTGCGGGCTGACCGCCCTGGTTTTCAACCCGTAGGGGCAATCCGTGCCGGATCAGAATGAGTTCCATGCCAGTCCTCTCTCGGTCATCAATGAAGCAGCGTCAGTAATGCAGCAGCGTCAGTCGTGCAGGTAACGGTTGGTTAGGTGCGCTCGGAAAAATGCCGGATCGAGCGCGCGCCCGGTGGCCCGGACGCAGAGCTCGGCCGTCGGGTAGCGGCTGCCAGCGTCCCATACCCGGGCCCGCAGCCAATCAAACACGACACCAAAATCGCCCGCGCCCAGGCGCTGGTCCAGATCCGGCTGATGGCTGCGCATGGCGGCAAACCACTGCGCCGCGTACATCGCGCCCAGCGAGTAGCACGGAAAGTACCCAAACAACCCCGAAGGCCAGTGCACGTCCTGCAGTGGACCGTCGCGGTAGTCGCCACGGGTATCGATATCCAACCATTCGGCCATGTGGCGATCCCACAGCGTCGGGATCTCCTCCGGCGGCAGGTTCTGCTCGATCAGCGCGCGCTCGATCTCAAATCGCAACACGATGTGCGCCGGATAGGTCACCTCGTCCGCGTCCACACGAATTCGGCCGGGTTCCACGCGGGTGATCAGCCGATGCAGATTTTGGGGCGCAAACGCCGGATCGGCGCCGAACGTCTTCTCGATCAGCGGCGCGAGCCAGGCAACGAAACCCGGATGCCGCCCGAGCTGCATTTCGAACGACAGGCTTTGGCTCTCGTGGATGGCCATCGAGCGCGCCAGGGCGACCGGCTGCCCGAGCCAGGCACGGGGCAGATTCTGCTCGTAACGGGCATGACCGGTTTCGTGAATGGTGCCCATCAGGCTGCGCAGGAAGTCGTCGGTGCTGAAGCGGGTGGTAATGCGCACGTCCTCCGGCACACCACCGCAGAAAGGGTGCGCGCTGACGTCCAGTCGTCCCGCCGCGAAATCGAAACCGAGGGCTGCCATCACCCGCTCGCACAACGCGCGCTGCTGCTCAACCGGAAACGGCCCCCGGGGCGCCACGATCGGCTGACGCTGCTGGCGGGCGCGCGCAGCGCGGATGAGCCCCGGCAACCAGGTGCGCAGGTCAGAAAAAATCGACTCGATGTCCGCCGCGGTCATGCCCGGCTCGAACTGGTCGATCAGCGCATCGTAGGGTGCCAGACCGGTGCGGTCGGCAAGCCGGGCCGCCTGTTCCCGAACGAGCGCCAAGAGGGGCCGGAAATTATCGAGAAAACCCGCCCAGTCGTTGGCCGGTCGCTGATCGCGCCAGGCGTGCTCGCAGCGCGCAATGGCCAGTTCGCGGCGCTCGACCAGAGCCGCCGGCAGCGCATTGGCCGATAGCCAGTCGCGCCGCATCTCGCGCACGTTGGCGCGCTCGTCGTCCGCAAGTGCTACCTGCTCCGCGCGATCCAGCGCCGCCGCGAGTACCGGTGCCGTCCGCAGCCCGTGCAGCAGCGTCGCCAGCTCGGCCAGCGCGGCGCCGCGAGCCTCGTTGCCCTTGGGCGGCATCTTGGCGGCTTGATCCCAGGACACGATGGCGCGCGCGTGCTCGAGCCGATGGATCTGTCGATAGCGAGCGACAAGTTCGTCGTAGGCGCCCGCCTCGCTGCTCGACTGCATCCGGGCCTGCGCACCGTCAACCGACATTCCTGCCTCCGTCCCTGCCACCAGTGAAGTACGGAGTGTACACCGCCGCGACGATCGTTCAGCGTGCGCGGCTGGACCCGCGGCCCGCCGTCACGGCGCCCGCCGCTCAGGTGGCGCCCCTGCTAAACTCGGCGGCAAGCACGAAACACTACGCACGCAACACCAAGCACCAACCAAAAAGGCCGAGATGAGTTCCGAACACGACAGCGGCGTCAGCCGCACGCCCCGCTACCTGATTCTGGGGCTGCTTACGGTGGCGCCGCTGTGGGTCACCTGGCTCGTGTTCGAATTCGTATTCACGCAGTTGTCCGCAATTGGCGGCCCCTGGGTGGCGTTGCTCACCGACGCTCTGGCGACCCGCTTTCCGGGTATCGATACGCTGCGAGCGCCCGGCTTCCAGGCCGCCATCGCGGTGGTGCTGACCCTGGGCGTGCTGATCGCCATCGGCTGGCTTGCGGGCAACATTATCGGCCAACGCATCATTCATCAGCTGGAGCGACTGGTTCTGAACGTGCCGCTGGTGGCGGCCATCTACGGCGGCACCAAACGCTTCCTTGCGGCCATGAAGGAAAAGCCCGGCGGATTGCAGCGGGTCGTGTTGATCAGTTTTCCGACCGACAACATGAAGGCCGTCGGCCTCGTCACCAAAGTGATCCGGGATATCGAAACAGGCCGCGAACTGGCGGTGGTCTATGTGCCGACCGCACCCAATCCCACATCGGGCTACATCGAGATCGTGCCGATTGAACGAGTCGTCTCGACCAACTGGACCATCGACGAGGCCATGGCATTCGTCATGACCGGCGGTGTGACGTCACCGGAGCAGGTGCATTTCCGCGCCGCGGGCGCTACCCGAGACAGCGATGCGCAGTAGGCGTTGACGAGCCACCGCACGCGCCCGTCCGCGGTTTACCACTTGGGTATTCACAGGGAGGAAAGAGCATGACAGGACGCGTGGCAGGACGCATCGCGCTAATCACGGGCGCCGCAAGCGGCATCGGTCGAGGCGCAGCCGAAGCGCTAGCAGCCGAAGGCGCAACGATTGTCGCAACCGACATCGATGCCGCAGGGCTTCAGGATACCGTCGATCGGATAACGCACACGGGCGGCCGCGCCGTCGCCTTCGCGCATGACGTGACGCAGGAGTCGCGCTGGCAGGAGATCCTGGTCGAGATTGAGCGCAGCCTCGGCGGATTGCACATTCTGGTCAACAACGCGGGCATCGGCATCGTCAGCTCCATTTTCACCATGAGCCACGCGGACTGGTCGCGCCAGCAGGCGATCAACGTCGACGGCGTGTTCTTCGGGCTGAAGCACGGCTGCCCTCTGATCGCCGCATCAGGCGGCGGATCAGTGATCAACATCTCGTCGGTGGCCGGCT
>CAZVMA010000261.1:0-4513 GCA_964628545.1 uncultured Pseudomonadales bacterium
GGCGCCGGTGCGTACCGCCCGCGTCAGCGGCCCGTCGCTCCAGACCGTGGAATCGCCCTGCAGCAGGAATCGCCCCACCATGTCGGTGGCCGTCAGATCCTCGTGGCAGGAGATGGTCAGCAGCGGCAGCGCCAGTTCGCTCGCGCGCTCCTCTCGATACAGGCGCCATGCCATGTGCTCGACGAACCGCGTCTTGCCGCAGCCGGTTGGTCCCTTCAGCAGAATGGGCAGTCGTGCCGCGTAGGCAGCGCGAAACACCGCGATCTCGTCGCCGAGCGGCAGGTAGTAGGGTTCGGCATCGAGACGTGCCTGATTCGATTCGGTGGTCATGGGGGTCGGTGACTCCGCGTGGGGCGTGGCGAACGATTTCGATATGCGGGAGCATACCGGAACAGGGACAGGACACCGATGACGACCCACACCGATCCAGCGCCTGAAGAGGTACTCCTGAACGCCATCACCGCCCTCATGCCGCCGCTGCTGGGCGCGCTGGATGCGCTGCGCCATGCCGGCCGTCACCTGCATCCGCCCGCTCTGGTTGAGCTTGTAGCCGCGATTGCGCCAGCCGAGTCGCCTCTGGCGGCCGCGCTTGATCAGTTCGATGCCCAGGATTGGCCGGATGGGTTGTCCGATTTCCGCGCGGCCGTTGCGGCATCGGCGGGCCACGCGTTGAAGGGGCTGCGTGATTTTGTCGACGCGCCGCAATCCACCCAAGGACTGATGGCCGCGTATCGAGCGTCAGGCCAGGTCTGGCGCGCGCAGGAAGCCCTGTATCCGGTGTCGGCCATGCTGCCGCCGGTCAGCCGCTACTTCGTGGACGAGGCGATGCGGCAGGACCCTGCGTGTCTGGCGCGACTTGCTGGGTCGGACTTCAGCCGCGCCGACGCCGGCGTGCTGCACCTTTCGAACGAGACGACCGAGCGCGGGGGCTTTTCGATGTACGTGCCGGAGTACCCGACGCCCGGGCCGCTGCCGCTGGTAGTGGCGCTGCACGGCGGGTCGGGCCATGGGCGCGGATTTCTGTGGTCGTGGCTGCGTGAGTGCCGCGCGCGTGGCTGTATGCTGGTCGCGCCCACGTCGCGGGGCGACACCTGGTCGCTGATGGGCCCGGATCACGACACCCCGAATCTGCTCGCGATCATCGATTGGCTGTGTGAGCGCTGGCCCGTCGACGCGAGTCGGGTGCTGTTGACCGGAATGTCTGACGGCGGCACGTTCACCTGGGTCAGTGGTCTTGGGCCGAACCGGCCGTTCACGCATCTGGCGCCCGTGGCGGGCACCTTCCATCCGTTTTTGCTGGAACAGGCGGACCCGGAACGGCTGCGCGGCATGCCCGTGTATCTGGTTCACGGCGCCCTCGACTGGATGTTCCCGGTCGATGTGGCGCGGATGGCTGCACAGACGCTGACTGCTGCGGGCGCCCGCGTCACCTACCGCGAGATCCCCGACCTGAGCCACACCTGGCCGGTCGAGGAAACCGCACGGGTGCTGGATTGGTTCATGCCGCTGCCCTGAGGCCGTCCAGACCGCGTCCCATCAGATCCACCACGTTGCGTCGATAGAAGCGGTCGCGGTCGGTATGTGATGCGTCTGCAAGGGTCGACTCGAAGCGCTTGACCGGGTTGCGCCCGCCCTCGACGTGGGGGTAGTCGGTGGAAAAGAGCGGAATCTCAGGCCCGGCCTCGCGCATGATCCAGCCGACATCCTCGGCCGGGTAGGGCGTTGCGCGAATCTGCCGACGCACGTAATCCGAAGGCCGTAACGACAACGCCTGAAGTCGCGCCTCGTTGCGGTGAAAGGCGGCGTGCGCGCTGTCCAGAAAGCGCATCCAGCTGGGCAACCAGGAGGCGCCCTGTTCGATCACCCCGAACTTCAGCTGCGGGTGTCGCTCGAGGATGCCATCGAAGATCAGGCACGCCAGCGTCTGCATGACCGGGGTCGGGATCGCCATGTAGTCGACCGAGCGAAAATTCTCGGCACCGCCGTGAAAGTCGGGCGGCGTCGGTAGCCCGTTTTGAAAGTACATGGGGTCGAGCAACTGGCCGCCGCCACCGACGTGAAACACGATCGGTAGCCCGGCCTCCTCGGCCGCCGCCCATACCGGGAACAGGTCGACATGGCTCGGCGCGTGCGTGCGCGGACATTGCGAGGGGACCAGCAGCGCGGCGAAACCCTCGCGGATGGCGGTCTCCGCGGTCGCTCTGGCCCGCGCGAAGTCCGCGAGCGGCACATAGGCCGTGGCCAGCAACCGTCGATCTACGGCGCAGAAGTGGCGCATGGCGCGATTGTGGGCGTCCGCGACACCGTAGATCAGATCCAGATCGTTGCTCTGCTTTTCGAGCAGGGCCAGATGACCGTTGACGAACGTATTGAAGACCAGCTGGCTGGCGACGCCGATCAGGTCGAGGGCGCGCGGCCTGTCGCTGCGGTACAGCGCCCCGGTGGCCGCCCAGTTCTTGCGCAGCATGATCTCGTCGGCGTCGCGGGCCCGGAAGTCGGGGTCGTTCTGACGCGCGAGCACACGCTCGAGCTCCGCGGCCGACGTGGCGACCGCACCCGCGCCGTCGAAGCCCAGGATGTGCTGCCGCACGGCAGCCGGGGCGAACTCGGCGAGAAACTCAGCCGTTTCCATGATGTGGGCATCGGCGTCGTGCACCGTGCCGGTATCGATATAGGGCATAGCCGCGCTCCCCCCGATGGTGACCGGATGGTAGCGCGGTCGGATCAGCCAATCACCTGCCCGGCAGCGGCACCTCGGTGGCCTCGTAGCACAGCGCGCTGACGCCGCGCGGGGGATGCGCCTGCATGGCGCCCTGGAAGGTGGCCATGTGCGGCGTCGCGAAGTGTGCGGCCAGCGCGGCCATATCGCGCCAGCGCTCGGTGATGCGCATGACGCCCGGATTATTCAGCTCTACGCTGAACGTGTAGTCCTCGCAGCCGTTCTCGGCGCGGCTCGCGTTCTCCATGACGGCGATCGCCGGCGTCAGCGCGGCGATGGTGGCCGGGTCGGCCTCGATGCGGGCATTGATGACGATCATGCGGAAACTCCTGTCAGCGGGGTATTGAGGGCGACATCGGCTGCGACCCCCGGAGCGTCGGGGTCCGAGTCCGCTGCCTCGTCGCGGAAGTGGCGGAAATGCTGAATGACGTATTCCACCCGGTCCTCGTAGGTCAGGTAGTGGTCTTCCAGAGCCTCGACATGGCGCAGCCGTGGCAGCAGGCCCTGGTTATTGGCGATCTGGATGCTGAGGCCCGGACGCGCATTCAATTCGAGCAGTAGCGGGCCCTTGGTGGCGTCAACCACGATGTCGCAGCCGAGGTAACCGAGTCCGGTGACCTCGTAGCAGCGCGAGGCCAGCAGCAGCATGGTCTTCCAGTCGGGCACCGCCAGGTCCTGCAGGCTTTCGCCGGTGTCGGGATGGTGGGTGACCAGCTGGTTGTGCTTGACCGCGGCAACGCTGCGGCCAGTGGCGATGTCGATGCCGACCCCGACCGCGCCCTGGTGCAGGTTGGCCTTGCCGTCTGAGGCGTGCGTGGCCAGCCGCAGCATGCCCATGACCGGGTAGCCTTTGAAGACGATGATGCGGATGTCGGGTACGCCCTCGTAGCTGATCGAGGAAAAGTACGGGTTCACCTTCACCAACCCCTCGATCAGCACGATGTCCGGGCGTCCACCCAGCGAGTGCAGGCCGCTCAGGATGTTGGTGACGTGGCGCTTGATGTCCACCAGCGTCAGCCGCGCGCCGCTGCTTTTCACGTACTGGTCGCCGTCGCGGCCCACGATCACCAAGATGCCTTTGCCGCCGCTGCCCTGGGCCGGCTTGATCACGAATTCGGCGAGGTCCTTGATGCGCCCCTCGATGCTTTCGATTTCGTGCTGGGTTTCGACCACGTGCAGCAGGTCGGGCACGCGCAGCCGCGCCTTCTGCGCGACCACCTTGGTCTTCAGCTTGTTGTCGACGAACGGGTAGCGATGGCGCGGGTTGTAGCGCGAGATGTAGCTGATATTGCGCCGGTTCATGCCCATGATGCCAAGCTCGCGCAGCCGGAGCGGCGAGATCCAGCCGGCGAGCAGATCGGCCATCATCGGTTGAAAACCGCGAATCGACGCAGTTCGAGGACGCGGTAGCCGGTGTAGCGCCCAAGTATCAGGATGACCGCGAGCACGCACAGGTGCAGCTCAGGGAAATTAAAGGCCAGGTGCCGCACGATCTCGCGGTCCATCACCAGGAACGCGAGCGTCGCGACCAGCAGGCTGCCGCCGCCCTGCATGATGACCTCTTTCGGGCCCTGCTCTTCCCAGGTGATCGACATGCGCTCGATCGTCCACGCCAGGATGATCATCGGGAAGAACGTGATGTTGAGGCCGGCCATGAGGCCGAGGTGATAGCTCAGGATGCTGAAGATCGAGATGATGCCGATCACCACCACCACCAGCGTGGCGATGCGCGCGACTAGCAGCAGGTTCAGCGCCGACAGGTAGGATCGGATCACCAGGCCGAGCGCTACCACC
>CAZVMA010000262.1:0-4506 GCA_964628545.1 uncultured Pseudomonadales bacterium
CGGCAAGCGTCGGGACCCCTGAATGGCGGAAGACGAAGGGGTGCCGAGGGAGTGACGGGGGTCAGACCGGCTGCAAGGGCAGGCCGCGAACGAATCCCCTTCCGGCACCGAGGGCAGGCCGCGAACGGATCCCCTCCGAGCCCTAGCTAGCGTCCCCCGACCCGCTCCGAGAAGGCCTCCAGCGACGTGATCGGTGGCTCGGCCGCTGTCGGCTTACACCAGTAAGCGCTAGTTATCTGCTGCAAGTGGGCGCTTACCAATTTCGGCAGGTGGCGAGGGAGCGTGCGATTCGAGCCGTACGGTATGGCGTACACCCGACGCCACGGGTGGTAGCCCGTGCCAACCGCCTCGCGCCACGCGGCAAGCCCGTCCGCGGGCCCGCGCAGCACAATCACCGATTGCGCGACCAGGTCAGCTTCCAGTGCTGCCAGCAGAGTGGCGTGCCCGGCCGGAAATTGCGCCATGCCCGGTCGTGCAGCATCCAGTGCCCGCCGCACCACGTCCTGAAAATCGCTGCGTCCGAACAGGGACGCCGCTACCTGCAGGGCGCGTGCGGCCAAGCCAGCAGCGGCCGGCAATGCTTCCTCCAGCGTTGGCTTGATGCGGCAGATCAGTGGCGGAGCGTCATGGTGGGTCGGAAAGAAGCCACCATCCTCCGGGTCGGCGAAGCCTGCGATCAGCGCCTCCGCCACGTCGAGCGCAAAGCGCGCGTCGTCCTCGCGCCAGTCCGCTTCAAGTAGAGCCAGCAACCCCCACAGCACGGCGGCATGATCCTCGAGCAGGGCAAGCGGCACCGGTTGCCCTGCCTCTGCGCTTGAGCAGAGCCGGCCGTCGCGCCACAGCACAGTGCGCACGGCATCGGCGGCGGCGCGCGCAGCGGTGAGCCACGCCGGGCGGTTGCGACGCATGCCGGCTCGGGCGAGCCCATATATGGCGTGACCGTTGGCTGCGGCAGACAGCCGCGTTGGCCGAAATGGCTGCGGACGTGTCTGCCGCTGGGCCAAAAGACGGGCGCGGGCCGACTCGAGCAAAGCGGCCGCGGTGTCTGGTTGCAGCGACAGGCGCTCGACCACGGCGCGCCAGGCGTCTCGGCGCGCCAGCACCCAGCGGGTGCCGTGGCTGGCGGGCTTGTCGAGGCCATAAAGGGTCTCCACCACCAGATAGGCATCCTCATCCAGCAGCTGGCGCACTTCGTTGCGTCGCCAGCCGTATGCGGCGATGCCGGCATCGTCATCCTCGCAGCACTCGCTAACGGCAAATCCGCCGTTCGGCAGCGTCTGCGCGCCGATCATCCAGCCCGCGATGCCTTCGATCACGCTTTCGAACAGGGCGTCGCGGCTAACCGCGTGGGCGTCCGCGAACAAGCCCAGCAGTTGGCCGTTCTCGGCCACGCGCTTCTCGAATCGCGGCAGCAGCCATTTGCGGTCGAATGCATAGCGGAAAAAGCCCCCGCCTAGATGGTCGTGGATGCCGCCGCGCGCCATGCGCGTGAGCGTGTGCATGACGCGGTCGAGCCCGATCCGGTCTGGTGTGCCGGTCGCTTTGCGGCGCGCCCAGTCGAGCAGCAGACGCTCGAGGGTCTGGCTCATGGGCAGTTTTGCGCCGGTGCCGAAGCCGCCCTCGGCTTCATCAAATTCCCGGTCGAGTACGGTTCGAGCGGCAGTCAGCAACGCATCATCGGTGAACTGGGCCGATTCGGTGCTGGCGGCGGCCAGATCCCTCAGCGCTGCTGCTAGCCGCGCGCACTGGGCGTTCATGTCCGTGCGGTGATCGTTGAAGGCATCCTGCACCCGTTCGATCACGTCTGCGAACCCGGTCACCCCGCGCGCCGTTTCCCCCGGAAAAAAACCGCCGCCGAAAAATGGCAGTCGGGTGGCGGGATCGAGGAAGGCCGTCATGGGCGTTCCCGGCCCCGCGCGATTGAGCAGCGTCAGCGCGATCTGATACACCCGCTCGAGATCGGGACGCTCGTCGCGGTCGACCTTGATGCAGACGAACCCGCGATTCAGCAACGCGGCAATTGCCGGAGACGACCAGACGTCACGCGCCATGCGCGTGCACTCGGTCGAATGCTCATGGCCAACGGACAGCAGGATCGGGCAGTCGCGGCTTTCGGCTTCGGTGAGTGCCGCAGCGTCCCAGGGCTGCCAGTGCACGGGCTGGTCGGCGTGCTGGCGCAGATAGCTGCTGGTGGCATCGACCAGACGGTTACTGCTCATCGCTGCTCCCGGTTTGGTTTCGAGTGCGGGTGACGGAGGGCTCCCTATGTTTTTCGCGCGGGCAGCCTCGCCCTGCGCGCGAGGCATCGTCGCATGGAACGCTTGGCGCCGGAACGTTTGCGTGACCCTCTGTCTCGAATCGAATCGAATCGAATCGAATCGAATCGAATCGCACTCGAATCGAAGTGGCGCAATTGGAGCGCGGGTCGACAGGCACGCGCTGGCAGGCGGCTGCATTGCCAAGCGCCCGGCCTTCGGGTTACATGAGATCGTTACAGGAGTCAGATCAGACAGTACCCATGCGCGCTTTGCCGGATTGCCATCACGATGGTTGATGCCGACGGGTTCCGCCCGAATGTCGGGATCATTCTGTCCAATGACCGGGGTCAGGTGCTCTGGGCCCGGCGCGTGGGCGGGCATGATGCATGGCAGTTTCCCCAGGGCGGGATCAACCCGAACGAAACGGCGGAGCAAGCGCTGTTTCGCGAGCTGCACGAGGAAGTAGGCCTGCGCCCTGAGTCGGTGCGGGTCCGCGCCGAGACGCGCGGCTGGCTGCACTATCGGCTGCCCAAGCGGCTGCGAAGGTACAACTCGACGCCGGGGTTCAAGGGGCAGAAGCAGAAGTGGTTCCTGCTCGAGCTCACCGGGGCAGAAACCGGCATCACGTTCGACAGCGGCGCAAAACCTGAGTTTGATCACTGGCGCTGGGTCAGCTACTGGTACCCGGTGCGGCAGGTCGTCGAGTTCAAGCGCGAGGTCTATCGGCGGGCGCTGAAGGAACTGGCGCCGCACCTGCCGGTCGGCAGTGAACCGGCCGATTGATGCTGACATCACTGCGTCGCATTGTTCAGGACGTCGCGGCGGCGCCCGCGTTTCGCGAGGCGCTGGACATCATCGTGCGCGACGTGCGCGACGTGCTGGGCACCGAGGTCTGCTCGGTCTATCTGCTGAGCCCGGAGCGCGATCGCTATCAATTCGTGGCGACCGAGGGCCTGAACCGGGACACCATTGGCAAGCTGTCGCTCAAGCTGGGGCAAGGCCTGGTGACGCTGGTGGCCGAGCGAGCCGAGCCCATCAATCTGCAGGATGCCAGCAACCACCCGCGGTTCCACTATCTGCCTGAGATCGGCGAAGAGCCGTTCAATGCCTTCCTGGGTGTGCCGGTGATTCATCACCGCGATGTGCTGGGTGTCCTGGTGGTGCAGCAGCGCGACAACCGCCGCTTCGACGAAAGCGAAGAAGCATTCATGGTGACGCTTGCGGCGCAGCTGGCGGGCGCCATCGCCCATGCGCAGGCAACCGGCGACATTCGTACTCTGTTCGAAGGCGGCGGTAGTCCCCGGGCGCAGGTGGACGCGCTGTTCCGGGGCATTCCCGGCGCTCCGGGCATCAGTATCGGAACCGCAGTGGTTGTGCAGCCGCCGGCCAGCCTCGAGGGCGTCCCGGAGCGCGAGGCGGAGGACATCACCGCCGAACTGCTGCTGCTCGATCGGTCGATTGACGCGGTGCGGGCCGACCTCGCCGGCATCAGTGAGCAGTTTGCCCGCAGTCTGCCGGCCGAGGAGCTGGCGCTGTTCGATGCCTACCTGCACATGCTGGACGACAACGCGTTGGCGGGTGACATTCGCGCTCGCGTGCGGCGCGGCCAATGGGCGCAGGGCGCGCTGAAACAGGTGATCCGCGAGCATGTGCGCCGTTTTGATGCCATGGACGATGCGTATCTGCGCGAGCGGGGCGCTGACGTGGAGGACCTCGGGCTGCGCGTGCTCGCCTACCTGCAGGACATCAGCGCGCGCAAGGTGCATTTTCCCGACGATGCCATTCTGGTGGGCTACGAGGTCACGGCCGGAATGCTCGCCAATCTGCCCGAGGCGCGCTTGAAGGGTATTGTGTCCCTGCGCGGGTCGGGCAGCTCGCACGTGGCGATTCTGGCGCGGGCCCTCGGTATTCCCGCGGTCATGGGTGCCGCCGATCTACCCATTGCCGCGCTCGATGGTCACCCGCTGATCGTCGATGGCAGCTACGGCGAGGTATACCTCAATCCCTCCGTCGCGCTGCGGCAGAGCTACAGCTCGCTGATCGACCAGGAGCGCGCATTCACGCTGGAGCTGGAAGCGCTGAAGGATCTGCCCTGCGTCACCCGGGACGGCTGGCAGGTAGGCCTGTGGGTGAACATCGGCCTGCCGGGCGATATCAACCGCTCGCTCGACCGCGGCGCGGAAGGGATTGGCTTGTTCCGTACCGAACTGCCGTTCATGTCGAAGGATCGGTTTCCCACGGAAGAAGA
>CAZVMA010000263.1:0-4503 GCA_964628545.1 uncultured Pseudomonadales bacterium
GCCGTGCGGAAGGCTGCAGCACGGCCGGCGCGCGGTCGCCCAACACCTCGGCGAGCGCGGTTTCCAGTCGGGCATTCAGCAGTGCGCGAACATTCACCACGTGTCTCCGGCGCTAGGCGCTGAGCGGGTAGCGACAAGGGTGGAGTCGCCCCGTTCAGTCGATTGTCTGGTTTGATCGAAAGTCTCGCTCGGGCGGAAGTCTCGCTCGATCGCAAGTCTCGTTCGGTCAGTCGTCGCGTTCAGAGAGGGGCGTGACGTCCTCTGCCTGAGGCCCCTTGTCCCGCACGGCGATGACGTAGCTCACTTCCTGGCCGTCGTTTAGCAGCGGTCGCCGGCGCGCATCACCGCTACCGATCATGCGGATCGAGCGCTGGTGCACGAACACTTCGCTGTCGTCCGGCCGGATGATGAAGCCGAAGCCCTTGGTGCGGCTGAACCATTTGACGGTGCCCTGCTCTCGCGGTCCATCCGCGATCGGGCTGTCCGATGCCCTGGAAGGTCGCGGCGCTTGCGGTCGCGGTGGGCGCTGCTCGCTTCGAGCAGCCGGCCGCGCCGGCGCGGTCCGTGAAGCGCCCGTGCTGGCGCCGGCATTCTGTCGGGTGCCGACGCGCTGCGCCGCCAGGCGGGCATTCAGCAGGCCCCCGAGAAACAAGGCCGCAGTGCAGGCGAGCAGCAGTGCGAGATGGTTGTCTGGCCAGAGTCGGGTGGATAGCTCGGTTACCAGGGCGCCCAGCAGAAGGGCGGTGGCTCCAGCGGTCAAAAACATATGCATTGCATTCAAGCCATTCGAAATCGGCGGCGATGATAACGGGTTTGCCCGCGAGCGTCGCCGACCTCGGTCCTCATTCACGTGGCTCAGTCGCCGGCAGGAACTCGCGTCGCCTTGCGAATCACGATCGGCGTCACGGGCACTCCGGCCATGCCGTTGACCAGATGCGTGTCGACCAGCTCGATGCTGACCACGGCGGTTTCGAGCCCCGCTACCACCCGACCGAACACCGTGTAGCCTGGGCCATCCGCCGAGCGGTCTAGATGCGGGTTGTCGTTGACGTTGATGAAGAACTGGCTGTCGGCGGAGTCGGGGTCGTCCAGTCGCGCCATGGCGACAGTGCCGCGGCGGTTGCGCAAGCCGTTCGCCGCTTCGTTCGGCACCGTGCGCGGCGGCTCGCGCGACTGCATGTTGCGGTCATAGCCGCCGGTCTGGACGACGAAGTTGGCGACCACCCGGTGAAAGATCAGCCCGTCGTAAAACCCGCTGTCGACGAGATCCAGAAAGTTGGCGACGGTTTGCGGCGCCTTGGCCGGGTTCAGCTCGATTTCGATCGGCCCGGCATCGGTGTCCAACCGGACGCGCGGCGCGGCCTCCTGCGCTGTTGCGGTAGAGCTGAGCATCAGTGTCGCGATGACTGCGCCAATACTGAGGAATTGCAGCGGGCCTCGGAAAGCGTGTCGGATTGCTCGCCAGAACGGTGGGGTGGGCAGCATCTCTGGTGACCTCAGATAGGTGAGTACGGAAATCGTTTGCGGGTGCGCATGCGGGTCATGGCGTGCAGACAATCATGATCAGGCTGATTTTGGCAGGGATCGAGCGCGTCTTCGATGACGGTCCGGTAGCAGAGCCTATCGTCGCGCCAGCAGCGCACAGTAGGCGCGGACGGTAGCGTCGAGACCGTGTTCCAGCGCGTCAGCAAACAGCGCGTGCCCGATCGAGACCTCAGCGATGTCCGGAATGCGCGTGAACAGCTGCAGATTGATCTGGTCGAGATCGTGACCCGCGTTTACGCCCAGACCCAGCGCGTGCGCGTGACGCGCGGCCTGGTCGTAGCGCTGAAGCGAGGCGAGGGAGCGGGGATCATGTAGCCCCCAGCTGGCCACTGCTTCGGCGAACGGACCGGTGTACAGCTCGATGCGCTCGGCGCCAGTCGCGGGCACCCGATCGATGGCGGCCGGGTCCGGGTCCATGAACAGGCTCACCCGCGCGCCCAGTGCCTGGTAGCGCGCGATGTGCGCGTTCAGGCGCGCGGTGTTGTCGTCCAGATCCCAGCCGTGGTCGGACGTGAGCTGGCTGTCGGTATCCGGCACCAGGGTGACCTGGTCGGGACGCGCGGCGTCGATCAGCGCGTCGAAACCCGGGTAGCCGTTGTCGCGCGCGCCCGCAAATGGGTTCCCCTCGATGTTGAATTCGATGCCGGGATATTCGCGTCGCAGCAGTTCTGCGAGCGCCGTGACGTCGTCAGGCCGGATGTGGCGCTGGTCTGGGCGCGGATGCACGGTAATTCCGCGCGCGCCCGCGCCGATGGCAATACGCGCGGCTTTCACCACGCTCGGGGTCTGTCCGGCACGCGAGTTGCGCACCAGCGCCACCTTGTTCACGTTGACGCTGAGTACCGTCATGATCAGTTCCAGACGCTGTTGCGTGGACGTCGGCGCAGCAGGACACCTACCAGCAGCCCGGCGAAGATCAGCCCCGCGCCGTACAGCAGCGCGCGGCGTTCTCCTTGCTCGCGGGTGGTTTGCAGCTCGATGGCCAGCGATTCAATTTCCTGGCGCAGCTGCGCGTTGAGCTCGGTCAGGCGCGCGTTGCTGTCTTCGAGCGCGGCGTGGTGCAGCCGGGCGTCGGCCAGCTCCTGCCGCAGCATCGCAAAGCTCTCGGAGACCGGGTCGACCCGCGGCGCCGGAACGACCGGCAGCGCATTATCAGCAGTCGCCGCGGCGGCTATGGACGGTACCGCGGGGGAAGGCACTAACGTCTGTCCATCTTTTCTCGCACCGCCCACCCGCAGCGCGGCCTCAGAACCCTGCTCGGCAGCCGCTTTTGGTTGGGCCGCAAGTACGGGCTCTGCGGCCCGGACGGACAGCGCGGTTACGCCCGCGCACAGCGCGGTGAGCAGCAGGCACAGGGCGCGACTCATGGCGCTTTCCCGGCGTCCACTTCGGCCCCGTGTTCGTCCCTGAGGAAGCCCTTGTACGCCAGGTAGACGACTGTCGCGATGATGTACGTGAGGGTCAGGGCAAACCCGCCGACCAGCTTGTAGGTCACCCAGACATCTATGGAGAAGTTGTAGGCGACCCACAGGTTCAGAAGTGCAGCCAAGGTGAAACCACACGCCCAGCCGAAATTCAGCCGCGCCCAGACGGGCTGCGGCAGGTCGAGCTGCCGGCCCAGAAGGCGCTGCACCAGGGTTTGTTCGCCGACAAAGTGGCTGCCAAACAGCGAAAGCGCGAGCAGTCCGTTGACGATAGTGGGCTTCCACTGGATGAAAAGCTGATCGCGAAAGAGCAGGGTCAACCCGCCAAAAATCAGCGACGCGAAGAACGTCAGGCGCAGTTCGCGGGTGATGGGTTGGCCGCGCAGGCCCTGAAACGCCACCTGTGCGGTGACCGCGATCATCAGCGCAGCGGTGGCCGTGAAGACGTCGGTCGTGAAGTACACAACCGCGAAGATCACGACGGGCAACAGGTCGAGCGATGGTTTCATGGCGCTCCGGTCGGACGCGTCGGATCCCTTGGTGTAGACTCGGATGATAATGAAAGAGCGACACCCTGTAACTGCGGGGTGCATCCTGTGAGCCAATTCCTGGTACTGCATCCCACCCATCCGCAGCAGCGGCTGATCACCCGCGCCTGCGAGATCATGCGCGCAGGCGGCATTGCCGTTTATCCTACCGACACCACGTACGCCATTGGCTGCCACCTCGGCGACAAGGCGGCGCTCGACCGCATTCGGCAGATCCGGCGCCTGGACGATCACCATCACTTCACGCTCGCCTGCCGCGACCTGTCCGAGATCGCGACTTACGCCCGGGTCGACAATCCGAGCTTCCGACTGCTGAAGCAGCTGACGCCCGGACCGTACACGTTTCTGCTGCCGGCTACCCGCGAAGCGCCGCGCCGGCTGGTGCATCCGCGTCGCCGCACGATCGGTCTGCGGGTGCCGGACCATCCCATTCTGGGTGCCCTGCTGGCCACGCTGGGCGAACCGATCATGACCACCACCGCACAGCTGCCGGACGATGATGATCCCGAGACCGACCCGGAGCGCCTGCGCGAGCGACTGGGGCGGCTGGTCGACGTCATCCTCGACGGCGGCGCCTGCGGCCTGCAGGCAACGACGATCCTGGATCTCACTGGGCCGGTACCGGAGGTGGTGCGCCCGGGGTTGGGGCCGTTCCCCTGACGGCGCGCCCAACACTGCCGCGTCCTGACCCGCCCGGGGTATACTCGATGTTTTCGCGGGGTCGGGGATCGGCTTGAGCACGAATGAATCCAGTCGCCGGGTCCTGTCGGGCATGCGCCCGACCGGCAGCCTGCATCTCGGACACCTGAACGGAGTGCTGAAGAACTGGCTGACCATGCAGCACGAGTTCGAGTGCTTCTTTTGTGTCGCCGACTGGCACGCGACGAGGCGCCTTGGCCGCCCACCTGCTGCTGTGCTGCACAGTCAGGACTGTTGCCATGCACTGGGGGTTCCCTGCCGCTCCCTGCCACACGGTGCCTTCTCAA
>CAZVMA010000264.1:0-2435 GCA_964628545.1 uncultured Pseudomonadales bacterium
TCGTATTGGGGGTGGTGCGCAGCGGCCCGCTGGTGGTCGCGGGTGTCGGTGCGGCAGCCGCGGACTCGTCACCGGCCGCGCCCAGCTCGGGAATCACGGCGGTTGCAGCAGCTGCGGGCGCCATGTTCTCGGGCGCCGCGGGTGCCGGCACCGGCGCAAGGGTGGATTTCTGGGCGGGCACGGCGGGCTGCGCGCCCTGAGCATAGCCGGCCAGCGACAGAAGCAGTGCTGTGAGCATGGCTGCGGTCACAGCAGCTGCGGTCATAGGAGCGGCAGTCACGACGCGGGGCAGGCGTGGGCTTTGGCTCATCGTCGTTTACCCTTGGCCGAACGGACTGAAACAGACGGCCGTCTTGCGGGGTCTGGCGCTGCGGTGGCAGTTGGCTTGCGGCCGGTATCCGGGGTGACGGCGTGGGCTGTGGCCGGCGCTCGAGCTGAGCTTGCCGGCGCGGCCAGCGTCTCGAGCAGGTGTTCGGCAAACGCCAGGCGCTCGTCGAACGTTTCCAGTTTGCGCGTGATGCGCAGGTGGCTGCCGCCTTCCATCCGATAGGTATTCGGCTGGCTCTGCACCAGTCTGACGATGACAAACGGATCTACGTGCGTCTGGCCGCCGAATTCCACCTTGCCGCCGGCGCCGCCCAGATCGAGCCGGTCGATGCCGAGCACGGGCAGGCGCAGTCGCAGTTCGGTGATGCGGAACAACTGGCGCAGCGCTTCGGGCAGGGGACCGAAGCGGTCCACGATCTCGGCGTGCAGGTCGTCCAGCTGCTCGCTGTTCGCGGCACTGGCGATGCGTTTGTACAGGATCAGGCGCGCGTGCACGTCTGGCAGGTAGTCGTCGGGGATTCGCGCCGGGACGTGCAGATTGACTTCGCGCATCTCGGTTTTCAGCGGTTTGTCCAGATCCGGCGCGCGCCCGGCGCGGATTGACGCCACCGCACGTTCCAGCATGTCCAGGTAGAGCGAGAAGCCCACCGACTCGATCTGACCGTGCTGGTCATCGCCGAGCAGTTCGCCGGCCCCGCGTATTTCCATGTCGTGCGTGGCGAGCGTGAAGCCCACGCCCAGCTCGCCGGCCGCCTCGATGGCTTCGAGGCGCTTGACGGCGTCGGCGGTCATGGCCTTCGGCGGCGGCGTCAGCAGATAGGCATAGGCCTGGCGGTGCGAGCGTCCGACCCGGCCGCGCAGCTGGTGCAGCTGGGCGAGGCCAAGTTTGTCAGCGCGGTCGATGATGATGGTGTTGGCGTTCGGAATGTCGATACCGCTCTCGATGATCGTGGTGCACACCAACACGTTGACGCGGCGGTGATAGAAGTCGTCCATCACCACCTCGATTTCGCGTTTTGCCATCTGCCCGTGACCGACGGCAATGCGGGCGTCGGGCAGCAATTCGGCCAGCGCCTCCGCCGTGGCGCCGATGGTCTTCACCTCGTTATGCACGTAGAACACCTGTCCACCCCGCTGCAGCTCGCGGTTGATGGCGTCCTGGATCACGCCCCGGCGCGACTCCATGACGAAGGTGCGAATCGACAGTCGGCGCGCCGGTGGCGTGGCGATCACCGACAGATCGCGCATGCCGCTCATGGCCATGTTGAGGGTGCGCGGAATCGGCGTCGCGGTGAGCGTGATGACGTCCACCTCGGCGCGCAGCTTGCGCATTTCCTCTTTCTGGCGCACACCGAAGCGGTGCTCTTCGTCAATGATCACGAGGCCCAGATCGCGGAATCGCGACATCAGCGCCAGCAGTTTGTGGGTGCCTACCAGAACGTCGACCCTACCGCTCGCCAGGCGCTCGGCAACGGCGTCAATCTCGGCGTCGGAGCGCATTCGGGAAACGGATTCGACGCGTATCGGCCACTCCGCAAAGCGGTCGCGGAAGGTTTCCATATGCTGCTGGGCGAGCAGGGTGGTGGGCACGAGCACGGCGACCTGCTTGCCGCTCTGCACCGCCAGAAAGGCGGCGCGCATGGCGACCTCGGTCTTGCCGAACCCGACATCGCCACAGATCAGGCGATCGGTGGAGCGCTCGCTGCACAAATCGGCGATGACATCGTCGATGGCCCGCTGCTGGTCGGGCGTGACCTCGAACCGGAACTGGTCCGCGAAGCGCTGATAGTCGAGCCCTGGGCGCTCGAACCGGAAATGCGCGCTCGCCTCCCGGCGCGCGTAGATATCCAGAAGTTCCGCCGCCGCATCCCAGGCCTTTTCTGCCGCGCGGCGCTTCGCCTTGTCCCATTGATCGGAACCCAGCCGGTGCAGGGGCGCGTGCTCGGCATCCGAGCCGGTGTAGCGGCTGATCAGCTGCAACGCCGTCACCGGCACGTACAGCTTCGCTTCCTCGGCATAGGCAAGCGCCAGGAATTCGTTCGCGGCACCATCGATCTCGAGCGTCATCAGGCCGAGGTAACGACCGACCCCATGCTCGATGTGCACCA
>CAZVMA010000264.1:2445-3391 GCA_964628545.1 uncultured Pseudomonadales bacterium
CGCGCAGTTCGGTCAGGTTGCGGATGATCTGGTCCGGATCCAGCGTGCGGGCGCTGCGCTGGCGGCGCTCGTCGATCACGTGACCGAAGATCTGGCTCTCGGTGATCAGCGTACATTCCGGCAGCCAAAGGCCCCGATCGATGGGCGCGATGGTGATGCCCGGCGGCGGAACGGTGTCGTGCCCGAGCGCGCCGCGCGCGAGAAAGGCGGGAAAATCGGCGTCCTCGGTGGGGCGAATACCCTCGCGGTGGAGAAACTCGGTCAGCACTTCGCGCCGTCCGGCGGTATCAGCCACGAACAGCACGGGCCCCAGACAGCGGCGCAGGAACGCGGTCAGCTGCGCTGCGGGCTCGCGGGCCCGGGCGTTGGTGTCGAGCGGGGGTAGGGCGGGTGCCTGAAACGCATCGTTGTGCCGGCCCTGGCCCTCCAGGCCGATGCGGGCCAGCGGGTTCAGCCGCGCGCGCAGACTGCCGCCATCCAGAAACAGCGACGCGGGGGGCAGGATCGGGCGCTCGATGTCGTGCGCCAGGTTGTCATAGCGCGCATGCACGTCGGACCAAAAGGCGTCGGCTGCGGTCAGCGCGCCGGCGTCCTCGATCACCACCGTATCGTTCGGCAGGTAGTCGAACAGGGTGGCCAGCTGCTCGAAGAACAGCGGCAGGTAGTACTCGATACCGCCGGAGGGAATGCGCTGGCTGACATCCTGATAGACGCTGCAGCGGCGCACGTCGACAGAAAAGGTGTTGTGCCATCGATCCCGAAACCGGGCGATAGCGGCATCATCGAACGGGTGCTCCCGCGCCGGCAGCAGCCTGACGTCAGAAATGCGCTCGAGGGTGCGCTGAGTGTCCGGATCAAAGGTGCGGAGGCTTTCGATCTCGTCGTCGAACAGGTCGACGCGGATCGGTGCGGCTGCGCCCATGGGAAAAATGTCGAGCAGGGAGCC
>CAZVMA010000264.1:3401-4472 GCA_964628545.1 uncultured Pseudomonadales bacterium
GATGGGCCACGGTGTCGTTGGCCTGATAGCCGGCGCCCTCCAGGCGGCGCCGAAACGCGTGCAGGTCGAAGCGCTGGCCGGTCTCGAGCTGCAGGGCATGCGCGTCCAGATAGGTGACCGGGCAGATGCGTTCGCACAGGGTCTGTACAGGGACCACCAGGGCAACGGTTGGACCGCTGGCGGTGCGATTGCGCAGGGCATTCAGGGTGGCGATGCGCTCCGACACGATGTCCTCGTGCGGCGAGAAGGCGTCATAGGGCAGCGTCTCCCGGTCCGGAAAGGGCAGCACCTGCAGGGTGGGCGTGAAAAAGCCCAGTTCGCGCTGCCAGCGTTGGGCGGCGGCGCCGTTGGCCGCAATGATCAGGGTGACGCCGCTCGGCCGCGCCAAGGCGAGTCGACCAACCGCCAGCGCTGCGGCGGCATCGGCCAGGCCGGACCACTGTCGAATCTGGCCGGGCGCGGGCGGCTGTGGTGGCGCCAGCGGACTGTGCAGGGTCGTTTCGGCCATGGGTGTGGTCACGGTGTGTGTTCACGATATCGGGCACGGTTTCGGGCTCCGGCGCGCGGGCCGGATGCGCGGCATTCTACGGGCTTGCGGACTTGGCGTCAGTCCGCCGCGGCAGCTCGGCTGAATGGGCAGTCGCTCGGAAGCCAAACAACGGGCCCATCTGCAGGCCCATCAGCAGGCCCGTCAGCAGGTCAAGCTCCAGAACCAGAAGGGGATTGATCCGGCAACGACATCGGGCAGCGTATGGTTGCGCCGGTCCAAAACGCGGCGAAGGTCCGCGTCCGGAGGCCCTCGCGGGGCTGCGCACGGGCAGGCAGACGAGCCTGCTTGGCATGCCCGGACGGTGCGAGTAAAGTTCGCGCGTCGCGTGGGTCACGCGGTTCGCTCAACGCTCACGACGGAGGTAGAGAGCCGGTAGGCGGGACGCCCTGTCAGTCCGGTTTTCGCGCAGATGAAGCCGACGAATATTCTCGATCCGAACTATTTCCACAAGGTTGTCGATTGCCAGTGGGCCTGCCCGGCGCACACCCCGGTGCCTGAGTATATCCGCCTGATTTCTCAAG
>CAZVMA010000265.1:0-3950 GCA_964628545.1 uncultured Pseudomonadales bacterium
GGTCTAGCGGTACCGCGCCTCCTGCGCAGAGCGCGGCGTGTAGCGCCGGGCTCGCAGACGCCGTCAGCGCCACCGACCAAAGCGTCGGTGCGCGACTGCCCAGCACCGCATCGAGCTGCGCCAGGACGGTGCTGGCCCACGCGTCCCCTTGCGTGCGGGCGCCGGTCAGAAACGTCTCCAGATGCGGCGCCCGCAGTTGGGCAAGGCAGGCGTCCGCGATGATGCGGCTCGGCATCATGACCATGTCCGGGGCCAGCGCGCGGAACAGCGCCTCGTTGGCCTCCAGATTCTGGCGCACCACCGTAAAGAGGGTGTCATTCAGCTCGCGCGCGGTCACGGCAACGGACAGATTCGTGATGTCATCCTCGGTGCCGGCGACCACGCCTACGCACTGCATGATGCCGCCAGCCAGCGGCGGTGCTGGTTCGGTGCCGGTGCCCGTGATCGCGCGTACGCCGGGCAGGCTGGTTTCGTCCGGATCAACGACGGTCACGTCATGGCCCTGCGACCGCAGCGCCTGCGTCACGGCGCGACCGAAGCGGCCGTAACCCACCACCAACCAGTGTCCGCGCGGCGGTCGCGCTGCGCTGGCCACCGGTTGATCGCTGGGCGTGGTCAGCCAGCTAACCAGCCTGTGGGTTGCCGGCGCAGACAGCGCGAGCTCCAGGAACGCGCCGAAGCGACTGAATGGATCGATGATGTGATCGGTGCCAAACGACGCCATGTTGCGCGCAACACCGGGCGTCATCGCGCGCGCGATCACCGGCACGTCGGGGTTCAGCAGTCGCACCGCCATTGCGACGGCCAGGTTCGCCTGGTCGCTTTCGGTGAGCGCCAGCACGCCGATGCAGTTGGGGGATTGCAGGCCGGCCTCGATCAGGTGCGCCGGCACTCGGACATCCGCGCAGAGCGCGGGGGGTGCCTGACGCAGGTCCATCAGGTCCAGCTCCTCGATCCGGCGCGGATCAAGGTCGATCACGACGAAGCGGCGGTCCAGTGCGTCGAGCGCCCGACCGATGCAGGCGCCGGTCTCGCCGAAGCCGCAGATCAAATAGAACGGCTCGCGCAGGCCGCGTATCGAGCGCGCAAAAGCGGCTTCCTCGATGGCGCCGCGAAACGCCGCGTCGCGCGCGAGCGCCAACAACGCCGCGATCAAATAAGCCCAGCCGACAACCGAGGCGTAGATCATGAGCGTCACCCACAGGCGCTGGGTGTCGCTGAACGCGCGCGGGATCTCGCCAAAGCCGATGGTGGTCGCGGTATAGCTCATGAAGTAGAACGCTTCCGCGAACGTCAGCGTCCACCGTTCGCCGTTTTCCAGGGTGCCAGGAATCAGCACCAGCCCGGCGATGCCGATCGAGAACACGGCGATCAGGGTAACCAGGGGCGCACGCAGATGCCGCAGGCCGATGAAGACGACGCTTCCTTGCATTTGCTATGGGCGCTCTGTCAAGTGCGCAGCCGTTGTCGACGTATCGGGTCGATGCGGGCCAGCGCTGTCGGCTAGCGCCGCTGCATGGCGGTTTCGACGATCAGCAGCGTGACCGACACCACGTTCGCGAACAGTGCGCCCGCGGCCAGCGAAACGATTTCGGCCATGTCGTCCGGGCTGATCGCCTGCGCGTCGCTGACCGGCGCGAAGAACCACGTCAGGGCTGCGGCCGAGAGCTGAAGACCCGCAACCAGACTGGTGGCGAGGTGCAGAGCGCCTACTTGGGTACGGTCGCCGAATTTCAGGATGATGGCGATCAGGTTGATCACGAAGGCCGCGAAGAACTCCCATTGGGAATGGTGCGCGGGGTTGTCAATGTCGCCGTAGACAAAGCCCAAGTTCAGCGTAGCCGCGAGCAGGATGAAAAAACCGAAGATGACTTTTTCGAGGTTCATGCGCCGTCTGCTCCCATGACCACGTGTATGTGCACGCAAACGCCGTAGTCCGGTTGCGCCTGAGCGCGGGTTCGGACTGGACTACTGGCCTTAAAGATGGAAGACGTTCTCGCCGTGCGCCTCGGCCAGCCACGAGAACGCGGCGATGATGCCGCGTACGTCGGCGTCCGTGTGCGCGGCGCTCAGGCTGCAGCGCAGCAGCAGATAGTTGCCGGGCGACGCTGGCGGGGCGATCAGATTGACGTACAGGCCGCGATCCATCAGGCCATGCCAAATATCGAGCGCGTATTCGGGTTTGCCGAGGGCGACAGCCACGATCGGGCTTTCGCACGGGGTGCGCAGCAGCCCCATCTCCGCGCAGGCGCCATGGACCCGACGCACGTTGTCCCACAGCTGTTCCCGCAGCGCCGGTTCGGTGCGAACGATCTCGAGCGCGACTCGGGTGGAGGCGACCACGGCAGGGGTTAGCGACGCCGAGAAAATGTAGGGCCGAGTCAGCGGCACCAGATAGCGCAGATTATGTCGGCTGACGCAGAAGCCCCCGGTCGCGCCCAGGCTTTTGCTGAAGGTGCCGGTGACAAAGTCGACCTGGTCCAGCACGCCGAACGATTCGACCGCGCCTTGGCCGGTGGCGCCTAGCACCCCGAACGAATGCGCCTCGTCCACCAGTATGGTTGCCCCTGCCGCGCGCGCCACGGCGCACAGTTCGGCCAGCGGCGGCTGGTCGCCGCGCATGCTGTAGATGCCTTCCAGCACCACCAGTGTGTCGGCGGCGCGCGCGCCCAGCCGGCCCAGGCGCTTCGCCAGATCGGCTGGATCATTGTGCTTGAATCGATACAGCTCGCACCCGGCGAGGCGAGCGCCGTCGTAGATGCTGGCGTGGCACTCGGCGTCGAGCATGAGGATGCCGTCGCTGCCGCCCAGCGCCGCAATCATGCCCAGGTTGGCCTGATAGCCGGTGGTGAAGGTCAGCGCGTGCGGCAGGTCGTAGAGCCGAGCCAGCTCGGCTTCCAGCGCCAGATGCTCGGTATAGGTGCCGTTGGCCATGCGCGAGCCGGTGGTGCCCGTGCCGTCCTGCTCGGCCGCGCGCACGGCGGCTGCAATGCAGCGCGGGTCGAACGTCAGCCCCAGATAGTTGTTCGTGCCGGCCAGTATCACGTCCTTGCCGTTGACCCGGCCTCGGGTCGCGCTGCCGCACACCTGCACCGGTTGCCCAAGCGGCGTGCGGGGGTCGTCCGCCCACGGCAGCTGTGCCGCGTTGATGCGTCGGTCGAGCAGGCTCACGCGTCACCCTCAAGCAGCTGCACGCGCAGCGCCAGCTGGCGCAGGGTGCGGATCGAAGCCAGGTCGTTCAGCGGAAAGGCGATGTCGAAGGTGTCCTCGACCAGACTGATCAGCTCCATCACGTCCACCGATGACAGACCGAAGGCGTCGATCATGTCGCTGTCGGCGTCCACCACGTCGGGCGGTTCGGTCATCACCTCGCGAAGCAGGCGCGTGAGGGTTTCTATGGCAGCGGAGATTTCGGTCATATACTCGGCGCGGTCTCTCCGGTTCAGGACGGCTTGGGCCGATGCGCGGGGGGTCGCCCCGAAACGCGGCGAACAATGCATGAGTCGACCGGACATTTCAACGACGCCCGTCTGGATCCTGCGCAGCTATCGGGCGGGCGAGAACGGCCAGCTGCTCGGTCTGGCCGAGCGGCTCGGTCTGCCGTACCGCAGCATTGAGGTGCGGTATCGGGCGGGTGCGGGGCCACTGGGTCTGTTTGGCGCCGTGTCGTGTGCCGGCATCACGCCCGAGAGTCGGGTACAGTTTGCCCCGCCCTGGCCGCGTCTGCTGCTGACTGCAGGCTTGCGCAATGAGCCGCTCGCGCGCTGGGTGCAGCGGGCCAGCGGCGGCGCCACCCGACTGGTGTTCGTCGGGCGTACCTGGTGTTCGTTGCAAGCCCTGGACCTGCTGGTCACCACCCCGCAATACCGCATTCCCGACGGGCCGCGCGTGCAGCGCAACCGGCTGACTCAGCATCGCATCACGCCTGAGCGGCTGGCGGACCAGGGTGA
>CAZVMA010000265.1:3960-4458 GCA_964628545.1 uncultured Pseudomonadales bacterium
TGCTGGTGGGCGGCAGCAGCGGCCCGTACGTGCTTGGCGCCCGCAGCGCGCTGCGCCTGGCCGATACGCTGAGGGCGCTGCAGCGGCGCTCGGGTGGCGCATTGGCGGTGACCACCAGCGCGCGCACCTCAGCCGAATTCGTGACGGCGCTGGCTGAGGCGCTGCCGGCGGACGCACGGCTGTACCGGTGGCGCCCGAATGATCCCGATAACCCGTACTTTGCCATGCTGTCCGCGGCCGATGCGCTGGTCGTGACCGGCGACAGCGTGGCCATGCTGAGCGAGGCCGCCGCCACCGGACGTCCGGTGCTGATCTGGGATGTCCCGGTGGATGCGGCGGGTGACCACAGCGTGGCCGCGCGCGCGTACCGGTTCATGATGCGCTGCCTGCCCGACCGGCTGACGCGTGATGTCGGCATTGTGCACCGGGAATTGGTGTCGACCGGAATGGCGACCATGCTGCGCGCGAACGGCGAGGCGGATGGCGCCTTCGACGGGC
>CAZVMA010000266.1:0-4425 GCA_964628545.1 uncultured Pseudomonadales bacterium
GAGGCGCTTGACGTAGCCGGGCTGCTGGCGCGCTTCGGCGCCGCCAGCACACTGGAGGACATCCGTCCGCGACTGCGCTGTCGCGCGTGCGGCACCCGCAGCCGGGAGCTACGGGTGGTGTACGTCGGCCCGGCAGGCCGGGCCATTGTGTTTCAGTACCGCCGCGAGGGCGGTCTGCGACCTGGTGCGGGTCAGAGCAGTTCAGTCGACTCGAGCGTCAGCCCGAAACCGCCAACCCCGACATAATCAACCTCACGGCCGGCGATCAGGCGAATGCGGGAAATGCCGAGATCGCGCAGGATTTGCGCACCCACTCCGATCTCCAGCCACTCGGCGCGACGCTGGGCCTCTTTCGTCTGCGGCGACAGCTTCTCGAACGGCACGCCTACGTGACCGGAGCGCAGATAGATCATCACGCCAGCGCCCAGCTTTTCGATGCGATCAAGCGACGCGTCGAGCAGGCTGGAGGGGTGCTGGGATTGGGGCCCGAAGACATCCTCGAGCAGCTTTTCCCGGTGGATGCGCACCGGCACCGCGTCAACCGACCGGATGTCGCCGAAGATCAGCGCGATGTGCTCTGCGTCCTCGAACCGGGTGCGGTACGCCTGCGCCCGGGCCACGCCGATGCGCGTGCGCACCTGGAATTCCGCCGTCCGCGTAATCAGGTTCTCGCGCATCTGCCGATAGCTGATCAGATCGGCGATGGTGACGATCTTCAGCTTGTGCTGCTTGGCGAACTCAAGCAGCTGGGGCAGGCGCTGTACGGTGCCGTCGTCGTTTACCAGTTCCGCCAGCAGACCGACCGGCGGCAGCCCGGCGAGCGCCGCGAGATCGGTGCCGGCCTCGGTATGACCAGAGCGCACCAGCACGCCGCCCTGCCGCGCGACCAGCGGAAAAATGTGGCCGGGACGCACGAAATCGTCTGCGCTGACGTTGCTGTTGGCCAGCGCCTGAGCGGTGGCGGCGCGCTCCTCGGCCGAGATGCCCGTGGTCAGACCCTGCGCGTAATCGATCGATACCGTGAACGCTGTGCTCATGGGCGCGTCATTTCGCGCCACCATCGGGTCGAGGTGCAGGCGTCGCGCGTGCTCTTCGAGAATCGGGGTGCACAGGATGCCGCTGGTATGGCGAATCATGAACGCCACCTTCTCCGGCGTAGCCTTCGACGCGGCCATGATCAGGTCGCCTTCGTTCTCGCGATCGTCGTCGTCGACCACCACAATCATTTCGCCGGCGGCAATCGCGGCGAGCGCGACCTCGATGGAATCGAACTGCGTAGTCATGGGGGCAACCTGCTGCAACAATGAACGGGGCGGGATCGAAGCCGTCACCTGAAGCTGCGTGACGGCGCAAACCGGCGCCGAAGGATATCACGGGGGAGAGCCATGGATCGAACCACGAACGGCGACGATCAGGGTCCGGGTCGCGACCTCGACGCGCTGCTGACCGAATTGACGCTGGCAGAAAAGGTCACGCTGCTCACCGGCCGTGGCTTCTGGACTACCCAGGCCATCGCGCGGCTCGGCATCCCGGCCCTCAAGGTTACAGATGGCCCGAACGGCGCTCGCGGCGACGGCGTCAGCGGGCGCTCGGCCGCATCCTTTCCCGTGGGTGTGGCGCTGGGCAGCACCTGGAATCCGACACTGGTGGCGGCGGTCGGCCGCGCCATCGGCGAAGAAGCGATCACCAAGGACGCACAGGTGGTGCTTGGGCCCACCATCAACCTGCATCGCACGCCCATCGGCGGGCGCAACTTCGAGTGCTACGGCGAGGACCCGTGGCTAACCGGCGCCTTGGCCACCGCCTTCGTGCAGGGCGTGCAGTCGGTCGGTGTGGGCGCCTGCCCGAAACACTTCGTCTGCAACGACTCGGAGTTCGAGCGTCATACCATCTCGTCCGAGGTGGATGAGCGCACCCTGCGCGAGGTGTACCTGACCCCCTTCGAGGCGACCGTCCGCGACGCCGACCCGTGGACGCTGATGTCGGCCTACAACCGGGTGAACGGCGTCTACGCCAGCTCGAACGCCCATCTGCTGCGCGACATCCTGCGCGCGGAGTGGGGCTGGAACGGGCTGGTGATCAGCGACTGGGGCGCGGCGCTCGAGACCGAGGCCAACATCAACGGTGGACTCGACCTGGAAATGCCGGGCCCAACGCGCAGCCGTGGAGCGGCGCTGGTCGACGCCGTGAAAGCAGGGCGGGTGCGCGAGGAGACCATCGACGAGGCCGTGCGTCGCCTGCTCGAGCTGCTGCAGCGCAGCGGCCGCTTCGACGCACCGGACCCGCGGCCGGAGCAGGCCATCGATCAGCCGGCGCACCGCGACGTCGCGCGCCAGGCTGCAGCCGAGGGGATGGTGCTGCTGCGCAATCGCACCCTGACAGGCGCCGAGGCGCCTGTGCTGCCGCTTGACCCTGGCCAGATCGCGCGACTCGCCGTCATTGGCCCGAACGCAACGCTGGGCCAGATCCAGGGCGGCGGCAGCTCCGCCGTCTTTCCGCACTACACGGTCATGCCGCTCGAGGGACTTACGCAGGCCGCGAACTGGTCCGTGACGCACGCCACCGGCTGCTTCAACCACAAGTATCTGCCGATTCCGGAGCTCGACATGCTGTCTCACGCGCGTCCGGACGGCACCCGCGCACCCGGGCTCTGGCTCGAGTTCTTCAACCCCGACGCGCGCGCGCCCGCGCGCGCCGAGAGCGTGGTGCTGACGTTCAACCCCATGGGCGGGCTGCCGCTGAACATGATCGGCGGCCGTCATGTGCAGCCCGGCTTCAGCGCGCGCTTGACCGGCGACTTCACGCCAACAACCAGCGGCGAACACGGTTTCGGCCTGCTGAGCTCGGGGCTGACCCGCATGTTCCTGGATGACGTCGAGATCATCGACAACTGGACCAAACAAGAGCCCGGACAGGCGTTCTTCAGCTGGGGCAGCACCGAGCGGCGCGCCGCCTGCGCCCTGACTGCCGGTCGGACTTATCGTTTGCGCATCGAATTTGCCAGCAAGTCCGACGTGCTGGTCACGGGCGTGCGTTACGGCATCCTGCCGCCGCAGCCGGCCGACCCGATCGCCGCGGCGGTAGCCACGGCGCGCGCGGCGGACGCTGTGGTGGTGGTGGTTGGCACCAACGCCGACTGGGACACCGAGGGCAACGACCGGTCGAACCTGTCGCTGCCCGGCGCTCAGGATGCCCTGGTGGAGGCGGTGATCGACGCCAATCCGAACACGGTTGTCGTCGTCAACGCCGGCGGCGCCGTGGCCATGCCCTGGCTCGAGCGCGCCGGCGCTGTCGTCTACGCGTGGTTGCCGGGACAAGCTTTTGGACACGCGCTGGCGGATGTGCTGACCGGCGCGGTGGACGCCTCCGGCCGCTTGCCCACCACCTTTCCCGCGCGACTGGAAGACACGCCCGCATTCACCAGCTACCCCGGCGAGTTCGGTCGCGTGCGCTACGGTGAGGGACTGTTCATGGGCTACCGCTGGTACGACAGTCGCGGCATCGAGCCGCTGCTGCCGTTCGGCTACGGTCTTTCCTACACCACTTTCGGCTGGTCTGGCCTCACGCTTGCAGCAGACGGCGACGACGTACTGGCAACTTTCGACATCACCAACACCGGCGCTCGTCCGGGCAATGCCGTCACCCAGCTGTACGTCACCGCACCGGACGCCCCGGTACAGCGGCCGCTGCAGGAGCTGCGGGCGTTCGAGAAACGGCTCATTCCGCCCGGCGGCAGCGCGCGCGTAGAGCTGCGCCTGACCCCGCGGGCGTTCGCGTACTGGGACATCGAGGCCGGTCGCTTTCGCGCCGCCCCCGGACGCTATGAGATCCGCATCGGCCCCGACTCGCGCAACCTGCCCCTCCGCGCAGTCTGGACCCGGCAGACGGACGCTCTGCTTTGAACGCGGCATCGGGCCTATACTGGCCGACCCGACACTGACGGAAGCCGCTATGCCTGGCCTGCGCCCCGACGTTGACCCCGATGGACTGCGCGAATTCTCGGTGGTGTACACCGACCGCGCCCTGAACCACATGTCGCAGTCGTTCCAGCAGGTCATGCGCGATATCTCCAGTCTGCTAAAGACAGCGTACGGGGCCCGCTCCGCCATCGTGGTGCCAGGCAGCGGCACCTTCGGCATGGAGGCCGTCGCCCGCCAGTTCGCCACCGGCAAACGCTGCCTGGTGATTCGCAACGGCTGGTTCAGCTACCGCTGGACCCAGATCTTCGAGGCCGGCGCCATTCCGGCAGCCGCCACAGTGCTGAAGGCGCGGCAGATCGCGAGCGGCGATCAGGCTCCGTTCGCCCCTGCGCCGCTCGAGGAGATCCTCGACACCATACGACGCGAGCAGCCCGAGATGGTATTCGCGCCGCACGTGGAAACCTCGTCCGGGATGGTGCTGCCCGACGCCTGGCTGACGGCGATC
>CAZVMA010000267.1:0-4383 GCA_964628545.1 uncultured Pseudomonadales bacterium
TTGCATTCACTCATGCCTTCGCGCATCTCGTCCGGCGGACGCCGTGGCCTGAAGCGATGCGGGCAACTTTGGCGCTGGGCGGTGACACGGACACCAACGCGGCGATCGTTGGTGGGCTGCTCGGTGCGCTTCACGGCGATGTAGCAATTCCTGAAAAACTTCGGTTCGCGGTTCTATCCTGCGACACCGCGCGAGCGGCGAATCCGCGCCCGTCTTGGTTGGAGCCAAGGTCGGTGCCTGAGTTGCGTTTTACTTGAAGGGATGGGCCAATGTTGGTTGGCCTGGATGAGCTGCTCTCTGGCGACCGTGGGCTCTATGAGCAATTTTCGACCCTCTCGCTGACCAGCACGAACACCGTGACCTGCCCACCATTCATCGTGTCGTGTGATATTCCGAAATCAGGGAACTCCCTTTCGGTAACCTTGTGGAGGGGCCTTGCGTTTCGCTCAGTCCCACTTGGTGGGCTGTTATGTGCGACCTGTGAGCCACCTGTCGGATAACCTCCATGGCGATGACCCCGCACGAGGCGCGGCATTGTTTCGACTGCTCCAACACGGGCACATCGTGAGCATCCACTGCGAAAGCGATAGGTTGAAAGACAAACGCACAGCCGGGACCATATTCGGTAATTTATGGCCTGGCCGACTGACCATAGGTCAGTCGTTACTCGTACAGGTCCCGGCGTCTGGAAACCCGAGGCCGCGTCAATCCTGAGCCCGTGATCTTTTGCTGTCGTGATCGCATGCAGAGCAGGCTGCAAGCGTGGTCGTATGCGTCCCATCCTGCTACTCAGCGAGAATCGCCCTGCGACAATTCTCGCTCGAGTCCAGATTGCGCCCGGACCGCGGGTTCTGCCCCGTCAGCCGTCAACTGTTGGCGGCCACGATCGCGCAGCACAAGCACCAGAACAGCGGGTATTCGCAGCCGCCCTTGGTCCAGGCCCAAGCCTTGTTCACCCGCAGGTCCGAAATGGTGGCCACCAGCATGAACGCGGTGGCCAGCCAGGCGGCCAACACGGTATAGATGCCGAGCACCAGAGCCGTTCCGACGACGAATTCGAATGCGGTTGCGAACCACACGAACAGCAACGGGTTTGGGAAGCCGGACTTCTCGAAGAAGCCCACAGAGCCGGCCGGATTGATCAGCTTGGCCCACGCGTTGGGCAGCATGAAAGCCCCGCACATGATGCTGAGCCACATGTAGCCATTCGTCGGGTCAAAATTGAACATTGCGCGCTCCGGAGTTTCCGCCTCCCGTTGATGCGGGGCTTGGGGGTGATGTAGTGCGGCTCATGATACGCTCTGCGTTCGGTGGTTTGTCTTAGTTTCAGCTTGGGGATAACAAATGCATTCTACTTTTCGGAAGGCGGCCATCTGCCTCGTGGCATGTGCCGTGGTCGTTTCCGTTCGGGCCGGGGAACCCTCGGATGCATCCGTGTCGAACTTCGAGTGGTTACCCGAGCGACTGATCCCCAACGAGTACGGCCTACAGAATGGTACTTGGTCTGATCAGACGATCCTGCAGTGCCTGGCCCGTTGCGAGGCGGACAGCCAGTGTTCGGGTTTCAGCGTGGAAAAGACCATTGGCGTTGCATGGGCGCAGGGATGCGAGGGCGGCGCCTGCTTGGTGAAGACCGAGTGTCATGCCAAGGGATTGCGCGGGAGTGACGCCTTCTGGCTGCCGAGCGACAGCGCCATCCGGGTTCCTGCCGTGGATGCCCGAAGCAACGCCTGGATCGGGGGCTGGGGAACGCTGCTGAAAAAGCAGGATTGAGCGATCATGGGCAGCGCCACTTCAGAATGAATGCGGTCGCTGCACCCTTGGTGGGGAACGGGAGCGACATCACCATACCGCCCGGCGAGCTCGAACTCCCGAAGCGCCTTCGTGCGATTGAAGGCGAACGGCGACCAGCACATGACCCGTCACCCTGGCTTGTCGACGCCCCTCTGGAGCAGGCGTGTGGACTACTGTGGGTCCTTGAATTAAAGCGTGCCGTTATCTGCGAGGCATCTTCTCGGCCGACGGTCTGATCGAGGAATCGATGAGGGATCGCACGATTCCCGAGCGCGATCCGGGCCCGCACTTGGTGCCACATGATGTCCCGCAGGCCGGGAGGGGCGCCCGGTTCTGGTTTCCATGCGGTCATGTCATGCTCGTGCCGTTGTTTTGTCAGGCATGACGCATGCAAGCCATATTCGGGATCGCGGTTCTTTTGGGCATCGCTTGGCTCTTGTCGGAGGCGCGTCAATCGGTGCGCTGGCGTACGGTCGTAGTCGGTCTGGCCATGCAGTTCGCCCTGGCGCTACTACTGCTGCGGGCACCGTTCGTCGGCGAGGGCCTGCTGCTGTTGAACGAGGTGGTGTTTGCCATCGAGCGCGCCACTGCGGCGGGCGCCGGGTTTGTGTTCGGCTATCTGGCGGGCGAAAACGCGCCGTTCGACGTCCGCGACCCCGCGGCCCTGTACGTCTTCGCGTTTCGGGTTTTGCCCCAGATCATCGTCTTCAGCGTGCTGGTTGCGTTGCTTTGGTACTGGCGCGTGCTGCCGGTAGTTATTCGGGCGTTCGGGCGCGTACTGCATCGGTCTTTGGGCGTTCGTGGGCCGGTGGGTACTTCTGCGGCCTCGAGCGTCTTTCTCGGCATGGTCGAGACGCCGCTCGTCATCCGCGGCTACCTGGCGACGCTGTCTCGATCGGAACTGTTCACCTTGATGACCTGCGGCATGTCCACGGTAGCGGGCTCGATCATGGTGCTCTATGCCGGGGTATTGCGTGACGTTGTTCCCGGTGCGCTTGGCCACATCCTGATCGCGTCGGTGATCAACGTGGTCGGTGCCGTCTATCTGTCGCGCGTCATGATTCCGCCGCAGGACGACGCTGGAGACGACGCGCCGGCGACCGAAGGGCTGGAGTACACGAGCAACATGGACGCGATCACCCGCGGCACTGCGGATGGTCTGCGTCTCGCCGTCAACGTGGGCGCCATGCTGGTGGTGCTGGTCAGTCTGGTAGCTCTGGTGAACCACATGCTGTCAGCCGTCGAGCTTGGCGGCGCGCCCCTGACGCTCGAGCGCGTTATGGGCTGGATATTCGCGCCGGTTGCCTGGCTGATTGGTATTCCCTGGGCGGAGGCGTCACAGGCGGGCGCGCTGCTCGGCGTCAAACTGATTCTGAATGAACTGGTGGCCTATCTGAACCTGGCAGCGTTACCCGGGGGTGCGCTGGTTGCGGACAGTCGGTTGATCATGACCTATGCCCTGTGCGGTTTTGCCAACTTCGGCAGCCTAGGCATTCTGCTTGGCGGGCTCGGGACGCTGATTCCGGAACGACGTCAGGAGTTGCTGCAGACAGCACCGCGCACGTTGGTGTCCGGGACGTTAGTCGGTTGTCTGACCGGGGCCATCGTTGGCTTGGTGATGTTGATCTGATCGGGCCTTTCGGTCAGTCATTCCGATTGCGGACTTGATTCGCGTCTTTACGGTTGATTCGGCTGCCTTGAGGCGTCGCATGGCGCCCTCGAGCGGCATCGCGACGTACTTGCGGAATCGCCCATTTGGGCGCGCCTTGAACACCGTACTGTGCTTGGCGCCGTCCCAATCTGCCGGAGTCTCGGCAGTGTAGTAGTACGCGGCGAATGATTGCCTCAATGTGGGATGCGGCGATCGCACGGGCGTCACTCCGTGAAAGCTGCGTTCGCTCGTCTCGAACACAATGCATCGGTTCAGAACCGGCGCGAATGACTGGGCGCACTGGGTAACCTGTTCATCCCAAAGCTCGATCCGACCGCCCCATTCGTCGTGCCAAAGCGGGTTGAGATAAAGCAGTACGTTGAGTCGCCGGTGCCAGTCCCGGTCGGCGTTGTAGTTGAAGTCGACGTGCACGTCGAGGCGTGCGCCTGGCCCGGTCGCGTGCATGCCGCCCTCGGCCAGATCTGGATCCGCCAGCAGCGTCTCGATGCCTGTGATATGCGACAAAGCGTCAAGCCAAGGACGGCTTGCCATCGCGTCGGACAATCGCTTGATTGGCGCGGGAAACTTTGCGTCGTCCGTGATCTGGACCTTTAAGCGCTCGTTCACTGCGTTGAACGCGGTGCCCATGGCCCGAGCGGACTCGAAATCGGGATACGCAGATGCCGCGAGGGCGGCGAAGTCAGGCTTCAGAAAGCCATCGATTGCGAAAAACGGAAACGGCGGTGCGACCCGGTACTGGGCTCGGAGGGATTCGAGATCGAGGGGAGTTGAAGCAGTCATTGAGGATGTCGGGCATCTCGGAATCCGATTGAGGCCGTCTGGCGTTCAGGCGCAATTCAACATGACCGAACGGGGTGTGGGCATCCGCAATGTCGGCAATTTGGATACTGGCTTGCCTCATCAGGCGACGTGTTCCG
>CAZVMA010000268.1:0-2697 GCA_964628545.1 uncultured Pseudomonadales bacterium
GCGGCGGTCTCCAAAACCGCAGGTTGGGGGTTCGATTCCCTCCTGGCCTGCCACTAGCAGGTAGCGCATCGTGAGCACGGTAGAAGCAACCTCGTCCACAGCACTCGACAGCTTGAAATGGCTGGTCGTGGTGCTGTTAGTCGCGGTAGGCGTCGGCGGGAACTGGTACTATCAGGACCAGTCCCTGTTGTATCGGGTGATTGGTCTCATTGTTCTGGCGGCCGCAGCCGTTTTCCTTGCGGGCCAGACGGTGCGCGGGCGTGCTGCGTGGCAGCTGATGAAAGATGCGCGTGCCGAAATTAGACGCGTGGTGTGGCCAAAGCGAGAGGAGACTTTGCAGACCACGGGTATCGTGTTGCTGCTGGTCGTCGTCTTCGGCCTGATTCTGTGGCTGCTCGATACCCTTCTGGGCTGGGTCGTTTCTTCGGTTATCGGGTAGGCGCAAACACATGTCGAAAAGATGGTACGTCGTGCACGCCTACTCGGGCTTCGAGAAAAACGTTGCTCGGTCGCTTCGCGACCGGGTCGCGCTCTCGAATCTGGAGGACTTTTTCGGCGAGATACTGGTTCCGACGGAAGAAGTTGTCGAAATGCGCGGCGGCCAAAAGCGCCGCAGCGAGCGCAAGTTCTTCCCAGGCTATGTGCTCGTGCAGATGGAGCTGAACGACGAGACATGGCACCTCGTCAAGGAGACACCGCGAGTCCTCGGCTTCATCGGCGGGAAAGCGGATCAGCCGGCGCCATTGTCCGAAGCCGAGGCGAACGCGATTCTCGATCGCGTTGCGGCAGGCAGCGACAAGGTGACACCGAAGACCATCTTCGAGCCGGGTGAAGTGGTGCGCGTGGTTGACGGTCCATTCAATGATTTCAACGGCGTAGTTGAACAGGTCAACTATGACAAGAACCGGCTTCAGGTGGCGGTAACCATCTTCGGTCGGTCCACGCCGGTGGAACTCGATTTCAGCCAGGTCGAAAAAGGCTGATCGAGATCGACATGCCGCCAGTTGCAGAATCGAACCTGCAGCCGAGCGGACGTGCAAAACGGGGAGTGCAGCGCGGCAGTTAGCCGACGCGCACGTCTGAACCCAACAGGAGCAAGCGATGGACAAGAAAGTCACCGCCTACGTCAAGCTGCAGGTTGCAGCGGGCAAGGCAAATCCGAGTCCTCCGGTGGGCCCTGCGCTAGGTCAGCGCGGCGTCAACATCATGGACTTCTGCAAGCAATTCAATGCTGCCACTCAGCAGATGGAACCTGGGCTGCCGATTCCCGTAGTGATCACGGTGTACTCGGATCGCAGCTTCACGTTCATCATGAAGACGCCACCCGCGTCCGTTCTGCTGCGTAAGGCTGCGAAAATTGACAAGGGCAGCAGCGTACCGAACAAGAACAAGGTCGCATCCCTCACCCGGGCTCAGATCGAAGAGATTGCGCGTATCAAGATGCCCGATCTTACGGCGTCCGATATGGACGCTGCTGTGCGCACGATCGCGGGGACAGCCCGTAGCTCCGGCATCGACGTGGAGGGACTGTAATGGCCAAGATGACCAAGCGTCGGCGCGTGATTCTCGCCAAAATCGACCGCGCGCGTGCTTATCCGATCATGGACGCCGTCGCGCTCCTAGGAGAGCTGGCAACTGCGAAGTTCAAGGAATCGCTCGATGTCGCAGTGAACCTGGGTGTCGACCCGCGCAAGTCCGATCAGGTCGTGCGCGGCGCCACGACGCTTCCTCACGGAACGGGAAAGACCGTACGGGTGGCCGTGTTCGCCCAAGGCAACGCAGCTGAGCAAGCGTCTGCAGCTGGGGCCGATATCGTTGGCTTCGATGATCTAGCCGACCGCATCAAGGGTGGTACGCTGGATTTCGACGTCGTTATTGCGACTCCAGATTCCATGCGCATTGTTGGCCAGCTGGGAAAGATTCTTGGGCCGCGCGGCCTGATGCCGAATCCGAAGACTGGTACGGTGACGCCGGACGTAGTGACGGCTGTGCGCAATGCCAAGTCGGGTCAGATTCAGTTTCGGACCGACCGGGCTGGCATCATTCACGGCAGCATCGGGCAGGTGGGTTTCGAAGCGGACAAGATCCGCGACAACCTGCAGGCGCTGCTCTCGGATCTCAGGAAAGCCAAGCCCTCCACTGCAAAGGGTGTCTACCTGAAGAAGATCACGCTGTCGACGACCATGGGGCCCGGATTGGTGATCGACCAATCGTCTCTGGAGGTCTAAGCGGGGCCAGCATGCCCCCCCATTGGGATAAAGCATTTTGAAGGTCCCCGTCCGGCTTGCCGGACGGTAGCCGTCAAAAACCGTAGGTGACGGGGTGTGCCGTCTTAATGTCCTACGCAGACGGTAGAACCTGGTACGACGTGTCATCGACGAAAGTCTTTGCGCTCGGGTTCGCCGTGAGTTGCGGTAAAGCGGGACATCCCTGATGTCCGAGGAGAAACGATGGCAATGAAGCTTGAACAAAAGCAGGAAGTCGTTGCTGAAGTTAACCAAGCCGCAATCAGCGCGTTGTCCGCGGTACTGAGTGATTACCGGGGCTTGACCGTGAGTCAGATGACCGAGCTACGCACGAAAGCGCGTGGTGCGGGTGTTTACCTCAGGGTCATTCGCAACACGCTGGCTCGTCGCGCTGTCGCCGGCACTGAATTCGAGTGCCTCAGCGATGCGTTGGTTGGTCCCACCCTGCTCG
>CAZVMA010000268.1:2722-4370 GCA_964628545.1 uncultured Pseudomonadales bacterium
AGCTGGTCGTCGACTCCGCCGGCGAGGACCCGGGCGCGGCGGCCAGGCTGCTGAAGGATTACGCAAAACAGTTCGAAGCCCTGAAGATCAAGGCTTTGGCTGTGGGCGGCCGGAAGTATGGCCCGGAAGAGATCGACCGGTTGGCGAAACTGCCGACCCGCGACGAAGCGCTCGCCCTGTTGATGTCCGTGATGAAAGCGCCCGTGGCGAAGCTTGCTCGTACCATGAACGAGGTACCCGGCAAGCTGGTTCGTACGATCGCTGCCATCAAGGATCAAAAGGCGGCCGCCTGACGTTTGGTTAGATTCGAACACGACACTGTCAGTAACCAGGAGTTGGAAGAAATGGCAATTTCCAAGGATGAGATCCTGAATGCCATTGCCGAGATGAGCGTCATGGACGTAGTCGAGCTCATCGCTGCGATGGAAGAGAAGTTTGGCGTCACGGCAGCAGCAGCCGTTGCTGTTGCTCCGGCGGCCGGTGGCGGCGGTGACGCACCAGCAGTTGAAGAGAAGGACGAATTCAACGTCGTTCTGGCAAGCTCGGGCGAGAAGAAGGTCAACGTGATCAAGGTTGTTCGCGAACTGACCGGGCTTGGGCTCAAGGAAGCGAAGGCCATGGTTGACGAAGCGCCCTCCACCGTGAAGGAAGGCGTGTCGAAGGCTGAGGCCGAAGACATCAAGAAGAAGCTGGAAGAAGCCGGCGCAACGGTTGAGCTCAAGTAAGGGCGGAAACCGGTTGCATGCGAGCGGGACGCCGTATGGGCGCCCCGCTCGTCGTCATTGGGGGAGCCCATAAACTCGCGTCCATCAGGCCAAGCAAGCTAGCCAGATCGGGAGATACTCATGGCGTACAGCTTTACCGAGAAGAAGCGGATCCGGAAAGACTTCGGAAAACTCTCCGAATCGATGGAGATTCCATATCTCCTGTCCATTCAGATCGACTCCTACAACCAATTTCTGCAGCTGGGACGAGGAGCCGAGAAGCGGGTTGAGACGGGTCTACACGCGGCTTTTCGCTCGGTATTTCCCATCCTGAGCTACTCCGGGAACGCAGCTCTTGAATACGTTGACTACCGCTTGGGCGAGCCAGCCTTCGATGTGAAGGAGTGCGTACTGCGCGGGATCACCTACGCGGCCCCACTGCGAGTCAAGGTTCGCTTGATCATTTACGACCGGGAGTCGGCCAACAAGGCCATCAAGGACGTGAAAGAGCAGGAAGTCTACATGGGCGAAATACCGCTCATGACCGAGAACGGCACGTTTGTCGTGAACGGTACCGAGCGGGTTGTCGTCTCGCAGCTGCACCGTTCGCCGGGCGTGTTCTTCGATCACGACCGCGGCAAGACCCACTCCTCTGGCAAGCTGCTGTACTCCGCTCGCATTATTCCTTATCGCGGGTCGTGGCTCGATTTCGAATTCGATCCGAAGGACTGTGTTTTCGTGCGTATCGACCGGCGGCGTAAGCTGCCGGCGTCTATCATCCTGCGCGCGCTTGGGTACACCTCCGAAGACATCCTGGGGATGTTCTTCGATCTGAACATTTTCCATGTCGAGAAAGACGGGTTCTCGGTCGAGTTGATCCCGGAGCGTCTGCGTGGCGACATCGCGAGCTTCGACATCGCCGACCAGAACGGGAACGTCATCGT
>CAZVMA010000269.1:0-4291 GCA_964628545.1 uncultured Pseudomonadales bacterium
GACGCGCTGACGCTGGGGCACGGATCGCTCCTGGTGCTGCGCGGAGATTTGCCGCCCGCGCTAACGCGCACCGTGCGCGCGGTGGGTGAGCGCGTCAACCTCACCTTTCGGCGGCTTGGCAACCGGGTTCGGGTGTGAGTCCGTTCAGCGCAAATCTGCCGGGATGGCAGCGCGAACTGCGGCTGCCGAACACGCTGGGTTTGTCGAGCGTGGCCGAGCAGGCGTTCGTCGTTCAGCATGAGGATGCCCTCGGGGACTGCATTGCCGCGCTGGCCGATGCTGGCGCGCTGGCCGATGCTGGCGCGCAGGCCCTGGTGTTGGGCGGAGCCAGCAATGTCGTGCTCGGCGAGCGGATTCCGCAGCCGGTTATCCTGATGCGCAATCGGGGCTTGCGTCTTGAGGCGATGGGTCGGGGGCAAGCTCTGCTGCACGTGGCCGCCGGTGAACGATGGCACGATGTGGTTCGATTCGCGCTGGGGCAAGGGCTTGGCGGCCTTGAGAATCTCGCACTGATTCCCGGGTCGGCTGGGGCTGCACCCATCCAGAATATCGGGGCCTACGGCGTCGAGATTGCGGAGCGCATTCAGTCCGTTCGCGTGTTCGACCTTCGCGCCGGTCGGCTGGAATCATGGACGGCCGACAATTGCCAGTTTGCGTACCGGGACTCTCGGTTCAAACGTCCCGAGTCCGCGGGTCTGGTGGTGACTGGCCTGGTGTTGCGGTTGGCGGACAACGCGCGGGTACGGACTGATTACCCGGAACTAGCGCTTGAGCTCGAGCGGATGGGATACGCGGCGCCAAGGCCGGCTCAGGTCGCTGAGGCCGTGATTCGAATACGGCGCCGCAAGCTGCCTGATCCGCGCGCTATCGGCAATGTTGGCAGTTTCTTCCACAACCCAACCGTCACCGCCGCGATGGCGATCGAATTGCGTGGTCAGCTGCCGCGCCTGATTGCCCATCCTCAAGCCGACGGTCGCGTGAAACTGGCGGCAGCGCAGCTGATCGACGCGGCCGGATGGCGTGGATATCGGTCGGGTCGCGTCGGCGTCTGGCGGCGCCAGGCGCTGGTGCTGGTGAATCACGGTGGCGCGTCGGCCAGCTCAATTTTGACGCTGGCTGACGCTATCGCGCGCGATGTGCAGGCCCGCTTCGGGGTCACCCTGACGCTCGAACCCCGGGTCGTCGGGCCCCAAATCCTGGGGCCCGATAACGAGCAGGGCTGACCGGATCAGCCGTGACCGCCGGATTTGGGCAGAATGCCTTGAGCCTTCAGTTCCGCCTCGCGCTGCCGGCGCCGCACTTCGCGGGGGTCGTTTTGTGCGCGCGCGGGCCGGGCAGGGGGGGACGGTGGCACCGGTTCAATCACCGGCGCCGGCTCTGCAGCTGCGGCTTTGGGCTCGATTGCCGGGGCGGGGACGACCGTTTCGGCTGGCGTCGGCTCCGGCACCGTCTCTGCCATGAGCGCAGGGGAGGCTGTCGAGGTGTCTGCCGTGCTGTCCACGCCGGCGGCAGTTTCGGCCTCGGTTGCCGGGGTCTCGGTTGCGCCTTTGAAACTCGCGTTCGTTTCTGGCAACGCATCCTCCGCGGAACCCACGGCGGCAGCAGAAACCGAGTCAGCGACTGCCGCTGGGGTTGGCGCTGCGTTCGGGGCACCAGCATCCGTTGCGCTTTCGGCAATCGCTGCGATCGCCGGGATGGTCTCGACCACACCGTTGTCAATCGCGCTGCCTTGGATCAACTCGGGCTCTGCGGAACCGGCGTCGGCGATTCCAGTCGAGGCTGCGGCTGCTGCTGGAACCGGTTGCCCGCCAGGGGTGGCGCGTGCAGAACCGTCATCCAACAGGCTGCGGTCTCGTCGCGGCAGCCGCTTGCTGGCGGCCAGCGCTTCCGCGCTCGGGCGGCGAGAAGCTGGATCAACGGCGGCGGCCTCGAAGCCGGCGGCTTCCTCGCTGCTGGCGTCTGCTGTTGCGCTGCTGGCTGATGCGCCGCGGCCGCGGCCACGGCGACGACGCCCACCGGAGCCGGATTCGCCGTCACCCCGGGCACCTTCGGCATCCGATATCTCGGCTTCGCCCGGTTCAGCCCCCTCTGGCTCTCGAACATCCTGTTCTCGAACATCGCGACGACCGCCCCGTCGCCCGCGTCGAGACTCGCTGCGGCCGCCTGCCTCGGTTGATGCCGATCCAGTGCCCTCGGCCTGCTCGTCATGCTCGACTGCGTCCACCGCACGATCTTCCGCGCCGCGGCTCTCCGCGTCGCGACCTTCGCCACGAGAGCGCCCGCGACCACGGCGGCGTCCGTCGCGTTCACCCGCGCTGACGTCTCCTGCGCTACTCGCGCTGCGTGTGCGTGCGGTGTCTGAGGAGCTCGCGTCTGATCGTCCGCTGGCCGCACGACCGGCCTCCGCGTCCTGGCCGCTGACGCGGGCACCTTCGCGTCGCTCGCCTCGACCACGGCCGCGGCCTCGACCGCGTCCGCCGCGACTGCCGTCCGACGCACCGCCTTCGGCTGAGCGCCCGTCGGTTCCGGCTGCTGCATCCGGGATGGCCGGGGTGGTTTCCGGACCGAACAGCGTGGCGACGATGCGGCGCAGGAGGCTTGGGCGTGCCGTGGTCGCCGCCGGTGCTGGCGCCGCTGGTGCCGCTGCAGGCTCGATCTCGGCCCGAGGCGCTGGTGCAGGCGTTGCCGGCCGAATAGCCTGGACGACCGCCTGACGGGTAGGCGCCGGTGCTTCGCGCGCGCTGATGGTTTCGACCGGCTTGGCGCCGGCTTCGGCCAGTTCGTAGCTTGGCGTCAGCTCTTCTTCCTGGATCTGGTCGTTGCGCAGTCGGGTGACTTCGTAATGCGGCGTCTCCATGTGCGCATTCGGCACAATCATCAGGCGTGCACCGGTGCGGCGCTCGATTTCAGTCACCTCGGGCCGCTTTTCGTTCAACAGATAGGCCGCGATGCTGATGGGCACCAGCGCCTGGATCAGCGAGGTGCGATCCTTCAGGGCCTCTTCTTCCATGACTCGCAGGATAGCGAGCGCAAGCGAGCGGGCGTCCCGAATGCGGCCTTGTCCGCTGCAGCGAGGACAGACTTCGGTGGTGAGATCGTCCAGCGACGGTCGCAGGCGCTGACGCGACATCTCGAGCAAACCAAAGCGGGAGATGCGGCCGATCTGCACGCGCGCCCGGTCGGCCTCCAGCGCTTCCCGTACGCGGGTTTCCACCGCGCGCTGGTTTTTTGTGCTCGACATGTCGATGAAGTCGATGACGATCAATCCGCCTACGTCCCGCAGCCGCAGCTGGCGCGCAATTTCGTCGGCGGCCTCGAGATTCGTGTTGAGCGCTGTTTCCTCGATGTCGGCGCCCTTGGTTGCCCGCGAAGAGTTGATGTCGATCGAGACGAGGGCCTCGGTCGGGTCGATCACGATGCTGCCGCCGGATGGCAGCTTCACGGTGTGCTGAAACGCGGTCTCGATCTGGCTTTCAATCTGGTAGCGGCTGAAGAGCGGGGTGGAGTCCGCGTAGAACTTCACCCGACTGGAATACTGAGGCATGACCTGATCGATGAACGCGCGCGCTTCGTCGAACGCCTCGCGGCCGTCGATCAGCACTTCGCCGATATCCTTGCGCAGGTTGTCGCGGATGGCGCGAATGATGACGTTGTTTTCCTGATACAGCAGCGTCGGCGCCTTTTGCTCGGCTTCGGCCTTCTGGATGGCTTCCCAAAGCTGCAGCAGGTAGTCGAGATCCCACTGCAGCTCTTCGGCGCTGCGACCGACACCGGCCGTGCGGATGATCACGCCCATCCCGGCGGGAATGTTCAGCTTGGCCAGCGCATCGCGAAGTTCATCGCGCTCGTCGCCCTCGATGCGCCGCGAAATTCCGCCTGCGCGCGGATTGTTGGGCATCAGCACCATGTAGCGGCCAGCCAGGCTGATGAAGGTGGTGAGTGCTGCACCCTTGGTGCCGCGCTCTTCCTTGTCGACCTGTACCAGAATTTCCTGGCGCTCGGACACCAGTTCCTGAATCAGCAGCCGATCGTTGTCTTCGGTGGGTTTGCGGAAATACTGTCGCGAGATTTCTTTCAGCGGCAGAAAACCGTGCCGGTCGGCGCCGAAGTCGATAAACGCGGCCTCGAGACTGGGCTCAACGCGCGTGATGCGCGCCTTGTAGATGTTGGCTTTTTTCTGTTCCCGACCGCGGTTCTCGATGTCGAGGTCGTAGAGTTTCTGGCCGTCGACCAGCGCGACGCGAACCTCTTCCGGTTGGGTTGCATTGATGAGCATGCGCTTCATGGGGAT
>CAZVMA010000270.1:0-1605 GCA_964628545.1 uncultured Pseudomonadales bacterium
TCGTATTCACCCTCTTCCCCTTCTTGCCCCTTGGTCGAACAACCTGGCCGAGCAACTTGGCCGAGCCCGCCCCGACATCGCGCAGCGGGCGCTCCTGAGGTTTCTGCCGGACGGAGTATGCAGCGTGACGACGCTGTTGGAGAACACCGTGCAGTGCGCCGCGCGCGATCAGTCATCCGCGCTGGCCTGCGGCTGAAGTGCATGCCGGGCACCGCGCACAATGGCCCAGCGCTCATGATCACGCCAGCGACCACCGATCTTGAGGTAAGCCGGCGAATAGCCCTCGCGAACAAAGCCGCAGCTGCGCGCGAGACCGATCGAGGCCTCATTGCCCGGCTGAATATTCGCCTCCAGCCGATGCAGGCCCAGATAGGTGAAGGCATAGCGCACGGCCTGTCGCAGGCCGGCTTTCATCAGGCCCTGTCCTTGCCAGTCGATGAAGGCGTAATAGCCAAGATAGGCGCTCTTGAAGACGCCCCGGACAATGTTGGTGATGTTGATCACGCCCACCAGCGCACCGGAGTGCGCGTGACAGACCACCAGACCCACGTTCTGCTGACCGTCACACGCCGCGAGATAGCGCGCAAACGCCGCCGCGTTCGCCGGCGCGCCAGTCCAGGGGTGATGCAGGGCGCGGCTGCGACGCGCCGCGGCGACAAAGTCGTTGGCGTCGTCAGTCGAGACCAGACGTACGGTAACGGGTGTTTTCATCGGCAGCGGTTCAGGTACGGCGCTAGATGATAACGGCGTCCCGCTTGCGCCCGACACGACCGTCAAACGCGCTGGCGCTTGCGATCAGCGCAGCACCTCGGGCCCCGGGGATCCGCGCAGGCGCTGACTCTTGCGAGTGCGCTCGAAGAAATCATTCGGCTTGCGCCGAACCCAGTCGAGGAAACGGGCCAGCGGCGGATGCTGTCGCAGCGCATCGACGGTTGCGAACTGGCGCTCCAGCTCCGCCGGGGTCAGTAGCGCGTGGATTTGGCGATGACAGATGCGGTGCAGAACAACCGTCTGCGCACCCCCGCGCGACTTGGGTATCAGATGGTGGGCATCGCGCTGCGCCGGCGGAATACCCCGGTCACAGAGCGGGCAGACGATATCCAGTTCCCTGCTGCCGGCCGCCGGAGCGGGCGCGGCACGCGCCGCCCGACGCTTGATTCGTCCGTGCATGCGGCCTCCGGGCCACCATGGCATACGCCCGAAAATTGCGGTTAGACTCCGGCTCGGGTATTCCGGGGTTGCCCATGCCACAGTTCCCCGGCCTGTTCAGCAACCATTTTTTGCGTCGAGCGCCCGCCTGGTACAGGCTGACGATCGTTGCCCTAGTCGATATCAATCCCCTGCTGCTCTGGCTGGCAGGCCCCTTCATAACTTGCTGGCTGGTTGTGGCTCAGGTCAACTTCACGCGCCTCTTGTTTGGCGGCTGCAACAAACGCGCCCTCGTGCTCTGCGATTGTTCGATTTTTGACAGTGTCGAAGAGGCGTGCAGGCTAGGGTACTCGGTCACGCCCGCTCTTGGTCCTGCGGGCGCCCTCCCAGTAACTGGAGTAACCGACATGTATCGTCGCCCGACGCTCACACTGCTCTGCCTCGCATCCCTGGCCT
>CAZVMA010000270.1:1615-4280 GCA_964628545.1 uncultured Pseudomonadales bacterium
CGGCGGCCGCGACGGTCGCGGCGCAGACGAGGTCATCCCTGGCCTGCGCCACAGTTCGGGCGCAGACCGGAGAATGGCATTATGGCTTGGGCTCCGGCCTCAATTCCTTCAGCCTGAACGGCGAGGTTGGATTTTCGCCTGCTGGCATGCGCGCGAGGGGGCCCATGCCCCAAGTTTTCGCAGGGGTAGGCGTGGGCTATGGATTTGTAATAATGGGCGCCTTAATGGGCGCCCAGCCAAGCGCTTTCTTCCAAAATTTCAATCTCGACAACGGCGAGACCTCGGACCTTGTCGATTCCGGTCGTCGCGTGTCCGCCTTTGCCCATAACGACCGCTGGAACATCCAGATCGGCTACGGCAGCGTCTCGCTGGACGCCAGGGAGAGCATGGTCGATATCGAATGGGAGAAGCGCCAGGCGGACCTGCTGCTCACCTATACCATCGCTGCACTGGACCGCCACAGCTTCGGTGTTCAGGCTGGAGCACGACAGGTCGAGCACGACTGGCGCCTGAGCAGTGCTGTCGCCACACTGGGCCTGGACGAGAAGTGGACCGACGCCGTCATCGGCGCGACGCATCTATACCGGATTCGCGACGGCTGGACGTGGACGAACGTTGTGAACTACGGCTTCGGTGGCTCCGAAGGCACCACGCTGCTGCAGACGCAGCTGAACTGGCATCCGCTGCCGCACTGGGCGCTGAATCTGCACCTGCGCTATCTGGCCACCGAGTATGGCGACAAGGGCGACATGAACCAGAACGACTTTTACTACTACAAGGCGTCAGAACCCTCAGTGGGCATCGGCGTCCACTACACCTGGTGACCAATGCGGACCGCACGAACATCGCTCAGGCCAAATGCCGAGCCGCGACTGTCGGCGCAGCCTCATATGCCTGACGCCGGGTCCGGTCACACGCTCGTGCGGCGGCTGAGCCGATGGCTTGTGCGATGGCTTGTGCGGGTCATCGCGCTGGTCCTGGCCTTCGTTGTGCTGCCGAGCAGCGCAACACCGACAGAATGGGGGCCGATTGATCTCAAATCTGCGACGGTTGCGCCCGGGACGAAGCTGAAGTTCAAATTCTTCGCACAGCAGTTCTTCGAAAGCGGCTTTTTGGACACGCCGCTGTGGGCGGCGCGCGGCGTTAAGCCGGGGCCGACGCTTTGCGTCATTTCCGGCATTCATGGGGATGAGATCAACAGCGTCGAAATCGCCCGACGGAGTTTCCAGGCCGTTATGCCCACGCGGCTCGCGGGCACGCTGATTGTGGTTCCCGAGGTGAACTCCCTCGGCTTTCGCAACATGAATCGCTACATGATCGACCGTCGAGATCTGAATCGCGCGTTTCCCGGCACGATGCGGGGGAGCGTGACGTCGCAGGCGGCTCGCGCGAACGGCAATGTCATTCATCTCGGCCGTCGCCGTCTTCCAGGGTTGGGGTTCGTCGGATTCCGCGGGGACATACTTTGATCCGATTTTTCCTGGCCCAAACCGGTTCAGTTCAATTACTGATGCTGCTTGCCCATGCGGTCGTAGTGTTCCTGCTTGGGGTCGGCTGCATGCGCTGGCTCGGCGCCCGACTGCACGAGCGTCAGGATTTTGTGCCGGTTGCGCCCTACTTCGTTGCGGTCACGACGCTGTACGCATTGTTCCTCGCCTTCCACGCCTCCGCTTTGTGGAGCCGGCAGACCGCCGCAGAGGATCACTTTCGCGAGGCCGTGAACAGCATCGCGCGGCTCCAGTCCTTCATCGACCAGCAAGCGCTGGAACTCGGGGACGCACGCCTGCATTTATCGCGCTATGTCGATGCCGTGATCGAGGAGGAGTGGGCAGCCGAAAACGCGACGCCGAGCCAGCATGCGAACCATGCGCTGGAGGCTTTGCGCCAGACGCTGATCCAAGCGTCTGAACGAGTGCCCGCCGCTCTTGGCAATCATCTATGGGGTCTATTCGACGATATCGTGCGCACGCGCGACGAGCGACTGTGGATCGGGGCACACAGCCGGCGCGACGGGTCGTGGATACTGGTTCTGACTCTTGGTTTGATGTCGCATCTGGCCATTGGCGTCGTGCACGCAGACCGACCGCGAGGGGGCGCTCTGGCGCTCGCGCTGTTCGCCTGCGCGACAACCGCTTCCTACGTGGCCCTGATGGGCGCCATCGATCCCTTCGCGAATCTGGATACGACGTCCTATCTCGAGGCGATCCGGGCCAGGTAGCACCGGCATCGTCGCGCGCTCGAGCGCGAGTGTTGACCGACGCGGATAGGCGGAAGCGCGTTCGCGCAACTGGATGAGCCGAGCTGCCAGTCGTGACATCATTGGCGATGTACGATTGTCGGTACGCGCGAAGTCAGTGGGGGCTCTGTCGGCGCGTTCCACGCACGCAATCAACACGGAGCGATCAGGCCGCAGAAGCGCCCTCGAACGCGCGCTACGCCCCGCGGCTGATCAATCATATCATTCTGTTTTTATTGGTATTTTAATGGCACAGTACGTTTATACGATGCAAGGCGTCACGAAGATCGTGCCGCCGAAGCGAACCATCCTCGAGAACATCTGGCTGTCGTTCTATCCCGGCGCCAAGATCGGCGTGCTCGGCCTGAACGGCTCGGGCAAGTCCTCGCTGCTGCGGATCATGGCCGGGGTGGACACCGAGTTCGAAGG
>CAZVMA010000271.1:0-4279 GCA_964628545.1 uncultured Pseudomonadales bacterium
ATGCCCGGCTTCAGGCGGGCCGCATTCGGCAGATACTTTTTCGAGATGCGCTGCACTGCGTCGTCGCGCCGCTCGCCGAACGCCTGCGCCGGACCCAGCACGACGGACAGCGATTCGCCGGCCGCGCGCCCTTCCAGCGCTTGCTCAAGGCCCGCCAGCAGCATGCCGCGCCCGTGCAGGGACAGCAGCGGCTCGTCGCCGCGATTCGTTTCTACCTCCACTCCGCCCGCATTGCGGATGGCGTAGCGCACGCTTACCACGCGGTCCTTCGCCACCACCAGACGATCATCACTCATGAAGCAGGTTCCTCAAGCGTCGCGAGCCAGCGCATCTCGGGTACCGGACGCCCTTCCAGGAACGCGCGGATCATGGCGTTCACCGCCTCCGGCGCCTCCTGCTGTACCCAGTGCGAAACCCTCGGCAGATAGCGGATGGTGAGATCACGCACCCACTCGTCGGTGCCAAAGGTGGTTTCCTTGGTCAGCGCCACGTCATCCTCGCCCCAGACCATGAGCGTGGGTACTTCGATGACCGGGTAGCCCGCTGCCTGCTGCCGCTGCGCGCCACCCCCGCGGACCAGAGCGCGATAGTAGTTGATCATTGCCGTCAGGGCACCCGGCGTGGCGGCGTTGCGGCGATAGACCTCAAGCACCTCGTCGGGAAATCGAGACTTGTCGACGGCGGAATTGCGGAACGCATCCCCAACACTGCGCGCGCTTCGCTGCCCGAGCAGCCATTCCGGCAGCCGCGGAATCTGGAAGAAAAAGATGTACCAGGACTTCATCAGTTGGGCGAGGCCGCGGCGCAGGGCCTTCCGGGCGGGCCCCGGGTGCGGCACGTTGCAGATAATCAGGTGAGTCAGCGGCCGGATACGGCGAATGGCGAAGTGCCAGGCGATCACCGCACCCCAGTCGTGCGCCAGCAGCACCACTTCCTGACATCCGGAGGCGTCGATCAGGCCCGCCACGTCCGCCATCAGATGTTCGAGATCGTAGGCCTCGACGCCCTCTGGCCGGGATGAATTGCCGTACCCGCGCAGGTTCGGCGCCCAGGCGCGGTAACCTAGCTCAGCCAGCAGCGGCAGCTGGTAGCGCCAGGAAAAACTGTGTTCAGGAAAACCGTGCAGGCAGAGCGCAAGTCGGTCGCCGGTACCGCAAGTGTCCACCTCGAAACGCAGGCCGTTGGCGTCTACGAAGCAGGTTTCGATACGCGGGTCGCGGACGGTGGCGGGAACGATGTCGTACATCAGCTTCTTCTCCGTATTGCGGGTAGTGCGTCATGCCGGTCGGGAAGGCGGCCCGCCCATGCGCCATAACAATCCGGCATGGGCGCGAAGGCAAGTCGCATTTGACGCCCCCGACTCCGGCAACCACCATCCGTCGTGGGGGTTAGTGCGTGCGCGCGCGTGTGAGCGCCGAACGTGCCGCGGTCATCGCCGGGTGCGCTACTTTCCCGCTTTTCCGGGGGTTTTCAAGAGGTTTGGGGGGGAATTCACATGCAGATCAGCCGTTCCACGGGAACCGCGCTGCTCTTTGTTGCTGGCGCAATACCGCTTGCAGCTGCGGCTGCCGAGGGTCGACGCCAGATCGAAGAGGTCGTGGTCACCGCCGAAAAAGTCGAGTCCACCGTTTCCGATACATCCATTTCCATCACCGCATTCGATTCCGAGATGCTGCAGGATTTCGGCATCCAGAGCGCTGACGAAATGGTCAACTTCATCCCGGCCACCACGCGCGACGATTACGACGTACGCATCCGCGGCGTCGGGCGCAACTTCAGAGCGCTGGGCGGTGACCCCGGAGTCGCCACCTACTATAACGGCATCTACTCGCCCGACTTCGGCATCGCCGCCTCGGAAAACGCGCTGTACGACGTTGAACGGGTGGAAGTTCTGCGCGGGCCGCAGGGCACGCTGTATGGCCGCAACTCGGTGGGTGGCGCGATCAACTACGTCACCAAGCGCCCGACCATGGAGCCGGAGGGTGAAATCCGCACCCAAGTGGGCCAGTTCAACACGCGCGAGTTTTACGGCATGGTATCCGGACCGATCATCAAGGATCGTCTGGCTGCCCGGGTTACAGGCGTCAAGCGCGACCGGGATGGTTCACAGGAGGGCATTGGCGATACTGATGACCTGAACTCGATCGACGATCAGAACCTGTCGCTGGCCCTCGAGTGGCAGGTAACCGACAACATCACCTGGTACGTGCGCGGCAACGATCGCGAGTCAGACCGGCTGCTCGGCACGGGCATGTTCATCGACGAGGGTGCGGCGCCGATTCGGGGCACGCGCAGCAACCAGATTCCCGTGTTCGGCATGAGCACCCGCGGCGGCACCGTCACCGCATCTACGCCGGGCGCCATGTCCTTCACCAACCCCGTGTCGAACCAGGTCATCTGGGCCACCTACGCCCGTCCCGGCCTTGATCCGATCGGTTGGCCGCACCAGCCCAATGCGGCGTTCGGACGTTCGCTTGGCGACCTGGTATCCGCCGGGCACGACCTCGACAATCCGGGTGATCGCGTGTCCGCCAACCAGGGCCCCGGCGGCTGTCACCAGCATCCGTATACCACGTGCGAAAGTAACCATGAGTACTTCGGCCACCAGTCCGGATCAAGCGAGATCACCTGGGAAATCAACGAGCAGAACTCGCTGCGCTACCTGTACGGCTACCAAAGCTTTACCTACACGTACAACCGTGACCTCGACTGGACCGACTCGGACTTCAGCAAATACCGCGATACCGTTGACGAAAGCGTGTGGAGCTACTCGCACGAACTGCAATACAACTGGTCGATCGGCGAGCGCTGGACTGCTACCACGGGTGCCTATTCCTTCAAGGAACAGCGCAACCAGGACTACAGCCTGTCGAACCGCACCGCGCGCTACACCCAGCCAGCCAACTACGGCGCCCTGGATACGAAAGTGGCTTTCCTCGGCAACAAGAGCATCACCGACCTGTACTTCGGTGGCGCCGTGCCGAACGGTGGTCACGCCCGCCTGTACTCGGCTGCGGTCGGCACCAGCAACTATGGCCGCTGGCTGGGCGATCCGCGCGGCGACGTGTACGAGCACGAAAACCAGGTCGACAACGAGGCGCTCGCCTTCTATACCCAGGGCACGATCAAGTTCAACGATCAGTGGTCGCTGGTGCTCGGAGTACGCTACGCCAAGGACGAGAAATCGGCCGAGGAGGTTCGCGGCGGCTACTACGAGGACAGCCTGCCCTGGGCCATGGGCTTCATCGGCTTCATACCCGGCGCCACCTTCCCGACCAACGGTCTGACCCAGAGCGGCGCCATCAACGTCAGCATGGGCAACGCCACCAAGACCAACGACCCGGCGAACCCCATGGTCGCCAATTGCGAACTGACGGCCACACAGTGCGCAACGCCGCTGCGTCTCGGTCCGGGTCTGCCCGCCAGCTTCAGCAGCCACGTCGCCGGCGACGACAGCTGGGACGACGTGAACTACCGCATCAACGTCGACTGGACGCCTAACGACGACATTCTAGTCTACGCCTCGTACACCACGGGCTACCGCTCCGGCGGCTACCAGCTGGGCGTCACCGACGCGCGCGACCAGCAGCGCGACGCCAACGGTCTGCCAGTTCCCGGCGCCGCGATCGACCCCATGACGTACGATCAGGAAACCATCGACGCCATCGAGATCGGCTACAAGGGTTTCCACCTGGACAAGTCGCTGCAGATCTCGGCCTCGATCTACCAGTACTCATACGACGGCTACCAGGATCGCATCGACGCGTTCGACCCCGTGCGCGGCCGCTCGGTAGACGTGGTGCAGAACGCCGAGGGCGCGGTCAACCGCGGCTTCGAAATCGAAACCCTGTGGCTGCCCACCGACCAGCTGACGCTCGGTCTGAACTACAGCTACACCGACGCGTTCTACGACGAGGATTACTTCTTGGTGGATACCGCCAATCCGGAATATCCGCTGTCGCTGTTCGGCCCGGTGAACGCCGCGAACCCGAACAACGCGTTCCTGATCCACAACGTCAAGGACGAGCAGCTGAAGGGCATTCCCGAGCACAAAGCGACGGCGTGGGCGGTGTACGACATTCCCACGGCCTACGGCAACTTCAATCTACGCGCCACCTATGCCTACACGGGCGAATACTCGCAGCGGGGCATCGACTCCGAGTACGACCTGCTGCCAGAGCGCGACGTGATCAATCTGTCGGCGGGCTGGACCGACCCTGAACAACGCTGGGACGTGCGGCTGTTCGTCGACAACGTCACGGACGATATGGCGCCGCGC
>CAZVMA010000272.1:0-4268 GCA_964628545.1 uncultured Pseudomonadales bacterium
AACAGGGGGTTCTGCTCGCGTCCCTTTTTCATCTTCGGCAGATTTGAGTACCAGCTGTTCATCATGTAGGCGTCCCGCTTGGTGATGAGGCGCAACTGGTCAGCGGGCGCTTGCTCGAACTCGGCGAAAATCGTCGCCATGCGGGTGATGGCGTCGCCGAACAGGGCCGGGAAACAATCGATCTGACGGTCATCGGTTTGCAGGTGTTCCTCGAACAGCGACTCCGGCGTCGAGCGCTCGAAGGTCAGGATGTCGGCCGCGCGCAGGGCGGCCATGCTCTCACCGCGCGAGCGCAGCATGGCGTCTACGCGCGCCCACATGTCGGGTTGATCGCTGTGATCGAAGGCCGAATCGAACCCCATGTGCAACGACAATTGCTCATAGATCCACCAGTCGGGCTTGCGCTCGCCGGCCGCCGGCACCATGGCTGGCGTGAACTGCACGCTGGGCGTGAACTGCAGACCGATGCCGGTGATGTTGATGTCCTCGCGCTCGAACGCGCCCGCGGCGGGCAGGATGTAGTGCGCGTACTCCGCTGTCGCGTTGCGGTAGATGTCGACGCACACGAGCAGTTCCAAACTCTCGAGCGCCGCGCGCATGCGCGTCTCGCCCGCAATCGACAGTACCGGGTTGCCCGAGTTCACGAACAGCGCGCGAATGGGTTCGCCGGGTTCAGTGATGTAGTCGGCCATCAGCGTGCCCGGGAGCGAAATGCCGACGCCGCCGGGTTTGCGGATCTGGCCGAAGGGCGTATCGACAAAGGCTTCAGGTGCGCCGCGTCCGGATGCGGTGCTGCGAGCATAGAACCCTTGCGAATAGAAGTTGCCGCCCGGGCGGCCGAGGTTGCCGGTGACGAACACCAGCATGTGCAGCAGCCAGTAGGCGAGCGTGCCCTGCCGGCCCATGTTCACGCCGGTCGACATATGCGCGCACGCGGACGGCGCGGTAGCGAAGGCCTGCGCCAGGGCGCGAATCTCGGCTTCGGCGATGCCGGTGACGCCGGCCACGCGCTCGGGAGGATACTGCGCCACGAACTGTCGCAGTTCGGCCACATTGCGGCCGTGAGTGCGCACGGCGTTGGCGTCGAAGCCGACGGTGCGATCGATTTCGTGCAGCAGCGCGGCCAGCAGGTAGACATCGGTATCCGGGCGGATGTGCAACACCTCGCCGGCCATGCTGGCCGACTCGATGCGGCGCGGATTGATGTAGAGCACCCGCGCGCCGCGGCGTTCGGCGGCTTTCAGGTGCGCCATGGGGTTCGGCAGCGACATGAACGACATGTGGCTGACCGCCGGGTTCTCGCCGATGATCAGAATGAAATCCGAGCGCTCGAAGTCGGGCAGCGGATGCAGGGTTCGCGTGCCGAAAACGGCCTCACTACCGGCGAATTTGTTGGAGCAGTCCTGGGTGCCGGAGCTGAACGACTTGCGCGCGCCCAGCTGCCGGATGAAATTGCCGAACGACGGACCATAAAGCGCGTTGAAAGCCGTCGGATTGCCCGTGTAGCTTGCCACCGCGCTGCCGCCGTGGGCGTCCACAATGGCTCGCAGCCGCGCTGCGATATCGCCGAGCGCATCGGACCAGCTGACTGGTTCGAACTGCCCAGGCGCCACGCGCTTGAGCGGCACACTCAGCCGGTCGGGGTCATTGTGCACATCCAGGCCGTAAATGCCCTTGTTGCACACAAAGCCCTTCGATACCGGATGGGCGCGGTCGGGCGCCAGCGCGATCAGGCGGTCGTTCTCGACGGTGGCGATCAGGCCGCAGGCGGGTTCGCAAACCCGGCAGAATGTGCGCTTCTTGGTGGCGGTCATGGGTGCTCCCGTCCCGGATGTGAGGCAGGATGATAGCGCACCCGGGCCGCGGGTCAGTAGCAGGCGCAGGCGTTCGCGCCGGTCAGGAACTCGAGCAGACTGCGCTGGATCAGCGGTTTGTAGAACACCACCTCGGCGCCGGCCGCGGCGGCCAGCTGGCTGATGTTCCGGTCCTTCCGGCTGGCCAGCAGCGCGCAGCGTGCGTCGGGATAGGCGGCCCGGACCCGGCGAATCACCTCGATGCCGCTGCCGTCCGGCAGGTCGACCTCGCAGGCGATACGGGCAATGTGGCCCTGGTCGAGCACCTGCAGGAAGGCCTCGGCCAATCCGTAGGTTTCGACTGCATGGTCATCGAGATCAAGCAGGGTAATCAGGCTGTCCAGCACAGCCGAATCGCCATCGATCACTATGGTTCGGCCGCTCGCTCGCTGCACTGTATTCCCGTTTCTTCACACCGCAGATCCGTACTCTAGTGGTTCTCCCTGAGCCGCTGAATAGTGGGAAGTCGCATGCTGGCCAGACCCGAAATTAGGGTCTGACCAGCCCGGCTTCCCGGGCGTGGGCGCGAGGAATTTCGCCCGGGCCCGTCAGGCGATGGCGCTTGCCTGATCCAGCGTCAGCTTCATGCGCACCAGATCGGCCAGCGTGCGTGCCCGCGTCTTCTGCATCACCTGACTGCGGTGGATCTCGACGGTGCGTTCGCTGATGCCGAGTTCGATCGCAACCACCTTGTTGGCCTGACCGGAGGCAACCCGTTCGAATACCTCGTGTTCCCGCGGGGTGAGGGATGCGACATTCCCTCGTATGCGCTCCAGGTTTTCCCAGGCAGCGCGCTGGTCGTCGTCCTGCGACAATGCGTCCTGTACCCGGTCCAGCAGCTCCTGATCGCGAAACGGCTTGCGGATGAAATCGACGGCGCCGCGTTTCATGGCTTCCACCGCCATCGGAATGTCGCCGTGACCGGTGATGAATACGATCGGGATAGGGGCGTTCATGCGCTGCAGGTGTTCCTGCAGCTCGAGCCCGGATATGCCCGGCATGCGGATGTCGAGCACCAGACAGCCGGTGCGATCCGGCGTGTAGGTGTCCAGAAAATCACGCGCGCTGGCGAAGGTTTCGTAAGACAGGTCGATGGTATCGAGCAGCATGGCGATCGCGTCGCGGACCGGCTCGTCGTCATCAACTACGAAGACTGTGGGTTCAGCTTTCATCTTGGGTTCCCGTATCGACTGGCAGGGTGAAATGGAAAACGGCCCCATGCTCGGGCGTTATCCGGTTGTGAAATCCGAGCTCGCCGCCGTGTTCGGCGATGATGGTTCGGCAGATGGACAGTCCCATGCCCATGCCGTCTTTCTTGGTGGTGTGAAACGGGCTGAAGACCAGCTCTCCTTGCTCCTCCGGTACACCAGCGCCCTGATCTTCGACCCGCACCTCGATGCGCTGATCCGGCAAAGCACGGGTCACAACGCGCACCATGCTGCCGTGACGCCGATCAACATCGTTCATCGCGTCGATGCCGTTGCGGATCAGGTTCAGGGCAACCTGCTGGATCTGGATCGGGTCCGCGAGCACCAGCGGCAGGTCCGGCGCCAGATCGAACACCAGCTCGATGTTGTGCAGGCGCGCGTCGCCGTCGGTCAATTTCAGCAGCTCGCGCAGCAGCGCATTCACCTGTACCAAGTCGCGCTGTCCTGGCTCGGCGCGCGAGAACCGCTGGATGCGCTCGATGATGGCGCCGGCGCGCAGCGACTGCGTGTTCAGCTTGTCCAGAGCGGCGGACAGCTTGTCGAGGTCGGGCTGGCCGCTGGCGATCAGCCTCAGGCTCGATTGCGCGTACATGGCGATCGCTGTCAGCGGCTGATTGATCTCGTGGGCAATGCTGGCGGTCATCTCGCCCATGGTCGACAGTCGGCCGACATGCGCCAGGCGTTCACGCTGCTCGTCCAGCAGCGCCTGCGTAGCGCGTTCGGCCGACAGATCGCGCACGAAGCCGGTGAATCGGCGGCTGCCTTGCAGCTGCACTTCGCTGACTGACAGATGCACGGGGATGGTGCGGCCATCCCGGGTAACGGCCTCCAGCTCGCGTCCGATGCCGATGATGCGCGCCTCGCCGGTCTGCAGGTAGCGCTGCAGATAGCCGGCGTGCCGGCTGCGATGTTCCGGGCCCATCAACACTTCCACCCGCTCGCCGATCAATTCACCGGTCGCGTAGCCGAACAGACGCTCTGCCGCCCCGTTCATCATTTCGATGCGGCCGGTTTCATCAATCAGGATGATGCCGTCCACGGCGGTGCGCAGGATTGCCAACAGCTCGGCCTCGCGCTGAGCCTGCTCGGTCACGTCGACCAGCACACCTAAACTGTGTGCGGCGTCGGCGTCGGCGTCGGCGTCCGCGTCGGCGGCGGCCAGCGCCAGCGTCTGGTGGCGTAACTCGAACCAGCGCGTCGAGCCGTT